>NZ_RZRP01000062.1:0-14089 GCF_003997795.1 Mesorhizobium sp. M7A.F.Ca.US.005.03.2.1
CTCAAGACGGTCCGCAAGATCGTCTCCGAAGTCGGCGTCCTGCCGCGCACCCACGGTTCGGCGCTGTTCACCCGCGGCGAGACCCAGGCGCTGGTCGTTGCCACGCTCGGCACCGGCGAGGACGAGCAGTATGTCGATTCGCTGACCGGCATGTACAAGGAGAAGTTCCTCCTTCACTACAACTTCCCTCCCTATTCCGTCGGCGAGACCGGCCGCATGGGTTCGCCGGGTCGCCGCGAAATCGGCCATGGCAAGCTCGCCTGGCGCGCCATTCGCCCGATGCTGCCGAGCGCCGACCAGTTCCCCTACACGCTGCGTGTCGTCTCGGAGATCACCGAGTCCAACGGTTCGTCGTCGATGGCCACCGTCTGCGGCACCTCGCTGGCGCTTATGGATGCCGGCGTGCCGCTGGCCAAGCCCGTCGCCGGTATCGCCATGGGCCTGATCAAGGAAGGCGAGCGTTTCGCCGTTCTATCCGACATCCTCGGTGACGAGGATCACCTCGGCGACATGGACTTCAAGGTCGCCGGCACCGCCAACGGCATCACCTCGCTGCAGATGGATATCAAGATCGAAGGCATCACCGAGGAGATCATGAAGATCGCGCTGGACCAGGCCAAGGATGGCCGCCAGCACATCCTCGGCGAGATGGCGCATGCTCTGACCGGCGCGCGTTCGGAACTCGGTGAGTTCGCACCGCGCATCGAAGTGATGCACATCCCGACCGACAAGATCCGTGACGTGATCGGCTCGGGCGGCAAGGTGATCCGCGAGATCGTCGAAAAGACCGGCGCCAAGATCAACATCGAGGACGACGGCACGGTCAAGATCGCTTCGTCCAATGCCAAGGAGATCGAGGCGGCGAAGAAGTGGATCCACACCATCGTCGCCGAGCCGGAAGTCGGCGAGATCTACGAAGGTACGGTCGTCAAGACCGCGGACTTCGGCGCTTTCGTCAATTTCTTCGGTCCGCGTGACGGCCTCGTCCACATCTCGCAGCTTGCCAACGACCGGGTCGCCAAGACCTCGGATGTGGTCAAGGAAGGCGACAAGGTCTGGGTCAAGCTGATGGGCTTCGACGAGCGCGGCAAGGTCCGCCTGTCGATGAAGGTCGTCGACCAGGCCACCGGCAAGGAACTCGCCCGCGACAAGAAGACCGAAGGCGAAGAAAACGCCGCCTGATTGGTCTGAGACCATGAATCGAAACGGGCGCGGCTTATGTCGCGCCCGTTTTCATTTTCAGCCTGGGTTTCAAAGCGCTTAGACAAGTCGAGATCGAACAATGTCCGCCGAGCCGTTGAAGACGCTTTTCCATCCCTTCGAGGCGGAGGCTGTTTCTCTACCGGGCAAGGGCACGCGCGCCCTGTTTCTCGGCGCTGAGCCGGGTTTTCGCCTGCCTGAAGGCTTTGAGGCGACACTTCACCTCGTGCAGGGTTTCCGGCCGCATTTCAGCGCGCTGCAGGCGTCTGGCTTCGTCGTCACCGCGCAAGTGGAAGGCGATGGCTTCGATATGGCACTTGTGCTTGCCGGCCGGCATCGCGGCTTGAACGAAGTGCGCATCGCGCAGGCGCTTGAGTGCGTGGCGCCGGGCGGCCTGGTCGTCATTGCCGGCGGCAAGGACGATGGCATTGCCAGCCTGCGCAAGCGCGTTGACGAGCTTGTGCCGCTTGAAGGCCATTTGCCCAAATATCACGGCATTGCCTTCTGGCTGCGACGTCCCGCCGATCTGGCCGCCGCGGAAGAATTGCGCGCTGCCAACCCCGCTCGGCTGGTTGAAGGCCGGTTCCACACCGCGCCCGGCATGTTCTCGTTCGACCGGATCGATACCGGCTCGAAATTGCTGGTCGAGAATTTGCCCAATGACCTGCGTGGCAACATTGCCGATCTCTGCGCCGGCTGGGGCTATGTGGCGGCCGAGATCGCCGCCCGCTCCCCCGGCGTTCAGGCGCTCGACCTCTATGAGGCCGATTTCGCCGCGCTTGAAGCCGCGAAGCTCAATCTGGCAGCGGTCAGCCAGCCGATCGCCCGGAATTTCTTCTGGATCGATCTGCTGAAGGAACCAGTCGAGAAGCGCTACGACGCGATTGCCATGAACCCGCCCTTTCACCGCAGCCGGGCGGCCGAGCCGGAGATCGGCGCCGGCATGATCCGAGCGGCGGCCAAGGCCTTGAAGCCGGGTGGGCGGCTGTTCATGGTCGCCAACCGTCAGCTTCCCTACGAGCCGATCTTGGCGGCTGCCTTTTCGAGCCATGCCGAACTCGCTCGTGACGGCATGTTCAAGGTGCTTTCCGCTCGTCGTTGAAGCATGATCCCGAAAAGTGGATACCGGTTTCGGAAAAGATCATGCTCAGACGAAAACAGATATCGCGTCGCACTCAATGCAGATTGGCAACGCGCCGGACCTCATCGGTGATATGCACGTCGCCGACCCTGATCTTGAGGGGGGCGGGCCTGCCATACAGGTAGCCTTGCACCACCTCGCAGCCGGCTGCCCTGAGCAGTGTCGCCTGGCTTTCGGTCTCGACGCCTTCGGCAATGATGCTGACGCCGAGCGCGCGCGAAAGCCCGACGATGGTCGAGACGACCGCGCCGGAGCTGGAATCCGTGTCGAGGCGGCTGACGAAGGACCGGTCGATCTTCAGCTTGCCGAATGAGAAATCGATCAGGTAGCTCAAATTGGAATAGCCGGTGCCGAAATCATCGACGGCGACCGAAATGCCGATATCCGCAAGCTCCTTCAGGATGGCGGCGGCGCGGTCGCGATCCTGCATCATCGCCGTCTCGGTCACTTCCAGTTCCAGCCGTGACGGCTTGATGCCGGTGCTCGTCATGGTGTCGCGCACGATGCCGACGAAGTCCTTGGTCATGAACTGGACGGGCGAGATGTTGACGGCGACGAAGCAGTCGTCGGGCAGATGCCGGGCGTCGCTGCAGGCTTTGCGCAGCACCCATTCGCCGATCGGACCGATCATGCCGGTTTCCTCGGCGATCGGAATGAACTCCATCGGCGGGATCATGCCGCGTTCCGGATGCCGCCAGCGGATCAGCGCTTCGTAGCCGACGATGCGGCCGGTCGGGAGATCGAGCTGCGGCTGGTAATGAAGGTCGAAGTCACCGCGCTCGAAGGCTGTATGCAGTTCGGATTCGATCCACTGGCGATGGTCGGCGACCCTGCCCATTTCGGCATGGAAGACGGACCAGTTGCCGACGCCGCTGGCGCGCGCGTTCTGCAGCGCCAGATTGGAGCGGCGCAGGATGAGGACGGGATCGACACCGTCCTTTGGCATCGCCACGATGCCGACCGACAGGCTGACCGATTGCAGGTGCGTACCGAGATCATAGGGCTCCATCATCTCGTCGATGAGCCTCTCTATGGTGCTTTCCAAGGACCCTGCGACTTGGTTGTCGGGGAGCAGGATCGCGAATTCACCGGCGCCGATGCGTCCGATCAGCGCGCGCGGCGGCACGCACGTCTTCAAGCGCTTGGTGAAGGCGCGGATCAGCTCGTCGCCCTGGCTGTAGCCGATGGCGTCATTGATCTGCTTGAACCGGTCGATGTCGATATCGATGAGGAACATCGGCTCGCCGGTCCGGCTGGTCGCGCATGCCGCCTCGGCAATCTTGCCGACCATCGCCGGACGTGCCACCAGGCCGGTCAGCTTGTCGAAATGGGTTTCCGTGAAGACGAAATCCGCCGATTCATCGACGCCGGCGAAGAAGGACATCGCGGCGACCGACGCCGCCAGTGCGCAAAGAGCGGCCATCACCGAGACCATCATGTCGGCGGAGATGCCGGCAAAGCCATCGCCGAGACCGAGCTTCAGGCCCCAGAGCCCGAGGACGAAACTGCCGAGACCCGAACTCGCTATGGTGAGCAGTCGGAACACCGGTGTTCGCTTCGGGTTGCTGACGGCGAGCATTGAAAGTTCCCCTGAGTACGGGGCTTTCTAGCGGATATCTCCTTAAAATGAGTTTCCGCGAATGAATCAAATTTTATTGGACCGAAAGTATTTCTTGAGCGGATCAATGCGACTGGCGCTGAAACGGGGTTTAGCCGCGCGCTTTAAGCTTCGTGTTTTCAGATGTCCGCCATTTCAAAACCGTCGCGCACCTTTGGCCGACAGGCGTTAGTCTCGCCCGCCGTCGGTCTGCTTCAATTCATCGAGCGTCGGCATGGAAACGATGTGATAGCCGGAATCGACATAGTGGATTTCGCCGGTAACCCCGGAAGACAGATCCGACAACAGATAAAGCGCCGAACCACCGACCTCGTCGATGGTCACCGTGCGGCGCAGTGGCGAGTTTCGCTGCTGGTAGGAGAACATGTGGCGGGCGTCCGAAATGCCGGCGCCGGCGAGCGTGCGCACGGGCCCAGCCGATATGCCGTTTACCCTGATGCCGCGCGGACCGTAATCGTTGGCGAGGTAGCGCACGCTGGCCTCCAGTCCGGCCTTGGCGACGCCCATGACATTGTAGTTCGGCATGACGCGGACGGAGCCCGCATAGGTCAGCGTGATCATCGATCCGCCGTCCTTCATCAAGGTGGCCGCATGGCGGGCGACCTCGGTGAAGGAGTAGCAGGAGATCACCATGGTGCGGACGAAATTGTCCCGGCTGGTGTCGGCGTAGAGGCCTTTCAACTCGTTCTTGTCGGAAAAGCCGATGGCGTGGACGATGAAATCCAGCCCGCCCCATTCGTTGCCCAGGGTCTCGAACGTGGCGGCGACCGAAGCGCTGTCCTCGACGTCGCACGGCACGACCAGCGAGGCGCCGAGCTTGTCGGCCAGCGGCTTGACCCGGCGTCCGAAGGCATCGCCCTGATAGGTGAAGGCGAGTTCCGCCCCGTGTTCGGATAATTTCCGGGCGATGCCCCAGGCGATCGAATGATCGTTGGCGACACCCATGACAAGCCCGCGCTTGCCCTTCATCAATCCGTCCATGGCCGGCAAATCCTTATGCGGAATAGCGCTGGAAAACGAGCGTGGCGTTGGTGCCACCGAAGCCGAACGAATTGGACAAAACAGTGTCGATCCTGGCATCGTCGATGCGCTTTCGCACGATCGGCATGCCCTCGAATTCGGGGTCGAGGGTCTCGATATGGGCGCTTTCGCCGATGAAACCGCCCTGCATCATCAGGATCGAGTAGATGGATTCCTGCACGCCGGCCGCGCCCAGCGAATGGCCGGTCAGCGACTTCGTCGAGGTGATGTACGGCATCTCTGGGCCGAACACCTCGCGGATGGCGCCCACTTCCTTGGAATCTCCCACCGGCGTCGATGTGCCATGGGTGTTGATGTAGTCGACCGGCGTGGAAACCGTGGCCAGCGCCTGGCGCATGCAGCGGACCGCGCCTTCGCCTGAAGGAGCAACCATGTCGTAGCCATCCGACGTCGCGCCATAGCCGACGATCTCGGCATAGATCTTGGCGCCGCGCGCCTTGGCATGCTCAAGCTCTTCCAGCACCAGCACACCGGCGCCGCCGGCAATGACGAAGCCGTCGCGATTGACGTCATAGGCACGGGAGGCGGTCGATGCCTTGTCGTTGAATTTCGACGACATGGCGCCCATGGCGTCGAACAGGTCCGACATCGTCCAGTCGAGATCCTCGTGGCCGCCGGCGAAGACGATGTCCTGCTTGCCCCATTGGATCAATTCATAGCCATTGCCGATGCAATGCGCCGAGGTCGAACAGGCCGACGAGATCGAGTAGTTGACGCCGTGGATCTTGAACCATGTGGCAAGCGTCGCCGATGCGGTCGACGACATTGCCTTCGGCACCGCGAACGGACCGATGCGCTTGGGACTGCCGTTCTTCAGCGTCGTTTCGGCAGCTTCGACGATGGTGCGGGTGGATGGTCCGCCCGATCCCATGACGATGCCGGTGCGCTCATTGGTGATGTCGCTCTCGCCGAGGCCCGCATCCGCGATCGCCTGGTCCATGGCGACGTGGTTCCATGCAGCCCCCTGGCTCAGGAAGCGCATCGCACGGCGATCGATCATCGCCGATGGATCGAGCGTCGGCGCTCCCCAGACCTGGCAGCGGAAGCCGTGTTCGGCGAAGGAATCCGAGAAGCTGATGCCTGATCTGGCGTCATGCAGCGAGGCTTGCACCTCGTTGGCATTGTTGCCGATCGACGACACGATGCCGAGGCCTGTGACTACGACACGTCTCATTCGCAACTCCTTCCAGGGATGCCGGCCAAGGGGGCTGGCCAGGGGTGCCGGTCAGCCGACCGCCGACTGCTTGGACAGACCGACTTTCAAATCCGTTGCCGCGTATATGGGTTCGCCATCCGCCTTCAGCCAGCCATCGGCGATGCCGAGCACCAGCCGGCCCCGCATCACGCGCTTGAAGTCGATGCCATATTCGACCTTCTTCACCGAGGGCGTGACCATGCCCTTGAATTTCACTTCGCCGGTCGACAGCGCCATTCCCTTGCCGGGTTCGCCAAGCCAGCCAAGGTAGAAGCCGGTCAGTTGCCACATGGCGTCGAGGCCGAGGCACCCCGGCATGATCGGATTGCCGATGAAATGGCAGGCAAAGAACCACAGGTCCGGCTTGATGTCGAACTCCGCGCGGATGAAACCCTTCTCGAAGGCGCCGCCGGTCTCGCTGATCTCGGTGATGCGGTCGAACATCAGCATTGGCGGATAGGGAAGCTGGGCGTTGCCCGGTCCGAACAGTTCGCCGCGGGCGCAGGCCAGCAATTCGTCGTACTCGTAGCTGGATTTACCCGCCATCAATCTCATCCCATATCGTTCCGGGCCATCGGGGGCCCTTGTCGTTGGTTTCCTAACACAATCTGTTTCAGGCCGGAAACCGGCGTTTGCGCTTAGCCTGCTCGTCTGCCTGGGTCAATGCGCGCTATTGATCGCATTCGGACGACAGAATATATGTCCTGAGAGGTCCGGTTTCGGCAGACGTTCATTTTTTTGCCATTCTGGGCGTGTCTTGGGGCGGAACTGTGGGGTTCGACGAGAAGATGGACCTGGACGGCC
This sequence comes from Mesorhizobium sp. M7A.F.Ca.US.005.03.2.1, assembly GCF_003997795.1. Lineage (NCBI taxonomy): Bacteria > Pseudomonadati > Pseudomonadota > Alphaproteobacteria > Hyphomicrobiales > Phyllobacteriaceae > Mesorhizobium > Mesorhizobium sp. M7A.F.Ca.US.005.03.2.1. The sequence goes on from NZ_RZRP01000062.1 coordinate 7,000, forward strand.
GGAAGGAAAATGTCGCTGTGGACAAGCGGGTCCGTGAAGCCGGGCTGAGGCCGACGCGTCAGCGCATTGCGCTGGCCGATCTGCTTTTCGCCAAGGGCGACCGGCATCTGTCGGCCGAGGAACTGCACGAGGAGGCGGTTGCCGCCGGCGTGCCGGTGTCGCTGGCCACCGTCTACAATGCCCTTCACCAGTTTACCCAGGCGGGACTTTTGCGCATCCTCGCCGTCGAAGGCGCGAAAACCTATTTCGACACCAACACCTCCGACCACCACCATTTCTACATCGAAGGCGAAAACCGTATATTCGACATCGACAGCGGTCCGGTGACGGTTGCCAACCTGCCGGAGCCTCCGGAAGGGATGGAGATCGCCAATGTCGACATCGTAGTGAGGCTGCGCCCCAAACGCTGCGAATGACTGGCGAGGCCAGAATCATCTGCCAAGCCAGAATTATCGGCCAGGGATGAAACCCCTCGATTTCGTAATCCGGCTCGAATGGGCGATCGTGGCACTGGCTGCCGTCATTTTCTACGGTTCGACCGGCATCTCCTGGTGGCTCTTCGGATTGCTTATCTTGGCGCCTGACCTATCGATGTCGGGCTATCTGGCCGGTCCGCGCGTCGGTGCCCTTGCCTACAACGCCTTGCACATCCTGATCGTGCCCGTGCTGCTGCTGCTCGGCGGGCACATGTGGGGCAATACGGCCGCGATGGCGGTTGCGCTGATATGGATCGCCCACATCGCCATCGACCGTGCGCTGGGCTACGGTCTGAAGCTGCCGACCGGCTTCCAGGACACCCATCTCGGCCGTATCGGGCATAAAGCCAGGACCGCGAAAGAGAATCAGTCCTTGACCCGTTCGCCGGGATAGGCGCCCCAGACGACCGACTGGGCAAGCCAGCCGGTGTGGCCTTCGAACGTCATTTCGCACCACTGGCCGTCGCAGGATTTGATCGTACCCATGACGCCAGGTTCGATCATCGCGACCACCCTTGCATCCTTGTCGGGGCTGTTGAGAAGATTGAGCCGGGTGCCCTTGCCACGCTGCCATGGTGCGACGATTGCCGTGCGTCGGCCGGAAAGCAGCGACTGGTTGATCCAGCCTTCCGAACCATCGGCATCGCGCACGCGGCGCCATGTGTCGAATTCCTGGATGATCTCCATCGGCAGGCCGGCCTTCATGTACATCCAGTCGACCGAGTAGTTGGCGCCGGGGCCGACGCGCGAGTTGACGCGGCCGGATTTCAGGCTGACGAATCGCGGCAGCGGCAGGCCGCTCGGCCCGAGCGTGACGACGCTCTGGGCAGGTGCAGCCGCACTCTGTGCCGCCGTAAGCGGAGAATAAAGCAGAGCGCCGAAAAATGCTGCACTGAGGGCCAGGCGAAGCGACGCGAAACCAGACACTTTCATTCCTTTCGGCGCTTGCCTCGGCGCCCCTTTTTCTTTGTCTTCGGCGGCACCGCTTGTTACATGGGTAATCGGCACCGCGACCGGCTTTCAGTTTCGCCGGTCTTGGTTAAAGAGGTCTCAACGAGATCGGGTTAGAGCAATTCCAGCAAACCTGTGAAGCGGTTTTGCGTTCGGAATTGCGGCAAATACTCGAGAGGGAAACAATGGCAGGCAAAAAAAGGCCTCTTGTCGTCATCACGCGCAAGCTGCCCGACCCGGTCGAGACCCGCATGCGCGAACTGTTCGACGCAAGGCTGAATGTCGAGGACCGGCCGATGACGCAGCCGGAACTGGTCGCGGCGGTCAAGGAAGCCGACGTTCTGGTGCCGACCATTACCGACAATATCGACGCGGCGCTGATCGCTCAGGCAGGCGACAACCTCAAGCTGATCGCCAATTTTGGCAACGGCGTCGACAAGATCGATGTCGCGGCTGCGGCCAAGAGGGGCATCACCGTCACCAACACGCCGAATGTCCTGACCGAAGACACCGCCGACATGACGATGGCGCTGATGCTGGCGGTGCCGCGGCGGCTCGCGGAAGGCGCCAATGTGCTCACCGGCGACAAGAAATGGGCCGGCTGGTCGCCGACCTGGATGCTGGGCCGGCGCATCTGGGGCAAGCGGCTCGGCATTGTCGGCATGGGGCGGATCGGCACGGCCGTAGCCAGGCGGGCCAAGGCCTTCGGACTGTCGATCCACTATCACAACCGCCACCGCGTGCTGCCGGCCGTGGAAGACGGGCTGGAGGCGACCTATTGGGAAAGCCTCGACCAGATGCTGGCCCGCATGGATATCATCTCGGTCAACTGTCCCTCGACGCCGGCAACCTTCCATCTGCTTTCGGCGCGGCGGCTGGCGCTACTGCAGCCCACCGCCTATGTCGTCAACACCGCGCGCGGCGACATCATCGACGAGGAAGCACTGGTCAAGCTGATCCAGGACGGCAAGATCGCCGGCGCCGGCCTCGATGTCTACGAGCACGAGCCGGCCTTGAACGGCAAGCTGCTGAAGCTCGCGGCCAAGAACAAGGTCGTGCTTTTGCCGCATATGGGCTCGGCGACGCTCGAGGGCCGTATCGACATGGGTGAAAAGGTCATCATCAACATCCGCGCCTTCGTTGACGGCCACCGCCCACCAGACCGCGTGCTGCCGCTCAGGACCTGATGCTGTCGCGGTGCAATATCCGTGGCCCACAAACCGTAAGATAAGACTTACGGGAGGGCTTTGCGCATGGTGACCGAAGTCGGCCTGGCATAGCCGTCATGCGCCGTCCGTTCAGTTTCGCGAAAGCCGAGGCGAGCAAAGGCCGCATGGTTTGCGGTCAACTCGATCCGCGTCTGAAGCTCGATGGCGGCCTTGCCGCGGCTGCGGGCAAGGTCTTCGACCGCCTGCATCAGCTGCCGTCCAATGCCTTGTCCCTGGCAGTCCGGCGCCACGGCGAGCTTGCCGACATAGAACTCTGCCACCTTTTCAAGGGCAAAGACGCAGCCGACGATCCGATCGCCCTTGAGCGCCACGAAGCCGGTCTCCCGCCCTGCCTTGTCCCGCAGAGTGTCTGCGGTCAAAAGGTGGGCCGAGGAGGGCGGGTCGATGACATCGTCCATCGAGGCGAAGGCACGCATGATCAATGCGAGCACATCGTCCCAACGGTCGAAATCGGTCGGGATCCGCCTGATGGAGACTGCTTCGATCCGGCCCAAGAATTCAGCTTCTCTTGTAACGGATGGTGTCGAAGCGCGCCGCCAGCCCATCATAAAGCAGCAGCCGGCCGACCAGCGGTTCGCCCACGCCGGTGATCAGCTTGACCGCCTCCATGGCCTGCAGCGTGCCGATGACGCCGGTCAGCGCGCCAAGCACGCCGACTTCGGCGCAGGACGGCACCAGGCCCGGCGGTGGCGCTTCGGGAAACAGGTCACGATAGCCTGGGTTGGGCTTGCCGTCCTTGCCGTCTTCGAAGGGCTTCAGCACCGTGACCGAGCCGTCGAAGCGTCCGACGGCGGCATGCACCAGCGGTTTCCCAGCGCTCGCGCAGGCATCGGCCACGGCGTAGCGCGTTTCGAAATTATCGGAACCGTCGACGACGATGTCATAGCGGGCGACGAGGGCAGGCGCATTGTCCGTGGTCAGCCGGAACGTATGCGGTTCGACTGTGGTATTGGGATTGATGCGGGCGATTGCCGCCTTGGCGCTGTCGGTTTTCAGCAGGCCGACAGTGTCGGTGCCGTGAATGACCTGACGCTGCAGGTTGGAGAGCGAAACGGTGTCGTCATCGACCACGCCAAGCGTGCCGACGCCGGCGGCGGCAAGATATTCAAGCACCGGGGCGCCCAGCCCGCCGGCGCCGATGACCAGCACCCGGGCCTGCTTCAGCCTCTGCTGTCCGGCGCCGCCGATTTCCGGCAGCACGATGTGGCGGGCATAGCGTTCGATCTCGTCTGCGGTCAGGGCGGCAGTGGTCATTGCCTGATCATACAGGCACGGAAAAACCTTGTCAGGGGTCTTCGGTTGGCCCAACCGTCCCGTGGTCGACGGTCAGGAATTGCGCACGGCCCTGGAGACTGGAAAACAGCGCAGCATCGGTTCCTGTCATGAATGCCTGGCAGTTCAGTTCCTCCAGGATGGAAAACAGCGCCGCGCGCCGCCCGCTGTCGAGATGCGCAGCGATCTCGTCGAGCAGCAGGATCGGCGTCATGCCCGACATTTCGCCGGTCAGCCTTGCGTGCGACAGCACGATGCCGACCAGCAGCGCCTTCTGCTCGCCGGTCGAGCAGAGCTCGGCCGGCATCGCCTTGGGGCGGTGCCGAACCACCAGGTCCGAACGGTGCGGGCCGTCGAGCGTACGCCCGGCGGCGCGATCGCGCTCGCGGCCCTCGGCAAGCGTCCGACGGAAGCGTTCCTCCACATCGACCGCCGGCGCCACGGCAATCTCGGCTTCCAGCTCGCCTGAAAGGCCGATATCGGCTTGCGGAAACGGTCCCGTGTCGGGCAGCCTGTCGATCATGGCGGCCAGCAGGCGCACCATCTCGGCGCGCGCCGCGGCAATCGCCACACCGGTTTCGGCCATCTGCGTCTCGATAGCGTCGAACCAGCGGTCGTCCCGAGAGCTTTCGGTAAGCAGTCGGTTACGACCGCGCATCGCCTTCTCGTAGTCGATCGCACGTTGCCCGTGGCCGGGATCGATCGCCAGCACCAGCCGGTCGAGGAAGCGCCGGCGATCCGCGGCCGGTCCGGTGAATAACGCGTCCATGGCTGGCGTCAGCCAAACCACGCGCAGCCATTCCAGCATGTCCTCGGCCGAACGCGCCGAAGCTCCGTTGATGCGTACCCGCCTGCCGCCTTCGCCGGCGGTGTCACCGCCGGAAATGCCTGTTCCGATCTCGACCTGGCCATCAGGTCCGTCGAGCCGGGCATGCAGCGCAAAGCCGCCGTCGCCGCCCTCGCGCGCGACATCGGCGTAGGGCGCGCGGCGCAAGCCACGTCCCGGTGTCAAAAAGGAGATCGCTTCGAGGAGATTGGTCTTGCCGGCGCCGTTGTCGCCGGAAAAAACCACGGCACCTGGCGCCAGATCGATCGTCAGCGCCGCATAGTTGCGGAAATTAGTAAGTGTTAGCTTACTTATATGGTTCTGTGCCGGCAACCGCTATCCGCCTATAGAAGTCGCCGTAAATATCGCGCTTGCCGCCGGTCCACAACAGGACCGAAGTGCTGACACCGCGCCGCTACACGCGCATCGGCATCAGCACATAGAGTGCGGTCTCGTCGGCCATGTCGTGGATCAGCGTCGGCGAACCGGCATCCGCCAGCATGAACTTGGCCTCCGTGCCGGTCAGCTGCGCGGCAACGTCGAGCAGGTACTTGGCGTTGAAGCCGATCTCGATCGGATCGGATGAATAGTCAGCGGACAGTTCTTCGGTGGCGCTGCCTGAATCCGGATTGTTGACCGCAAGCGTCACCTGACCCTCGCTGATCGACAGCTTCACCGCGCGACCGCGTTCGGAAGAGATGGTCGAGACACGATCGACGGCGGCGGCAAAGCTCTGGCGGTCGATGATCAGCTTCTTGTCGTTGCCTGTCGGAATGACCCGCTGATAATCGGGGAAGGTGCCGTCGATCAGCTTCGAGGTCAAAACCACGCTGCCGATGGTGAAGCGGATCTTGGTGTCCGACAGTTCGGTGGTCACCGCGACATCCGGATCGTCGACAAGCTTCTGCAGCTCGCTCACCGTCTTGCGCGGAATGATGATGCCCGGCATGCCCTCGGAACCCGCCGGCGCGTCGATCTCGGCGCGCGCCAGGCGGTGGCCGTCGGTCGCCACCGAGCGCAGCTTCAGCTTGCCGCCGACCTCATGCGTGTGCAGGTAGATGCCGTTCAGGTAATAGCGTGTCTCCTCGGTGGAGATGGCGAACTGGGTCTTCTCGATCAGGCCTTTCAGGGCAACCGAGTCGAGACGGAAGATATGCGAGAAGGATCCGGCCGAAAGCTCCGGGAAGTCGGATTGCGGCAGGCACTGAAGGCGGAAGCTCGAGCGGCCGGACGTCACCGTCATGGCGTTGCCGTCCTCGTCCGTCTTCAGCATCACCTCGGCGCCATCGGCGAGCTTGCGCACGATGTCGTAGAGCAGATGTGCCGGGACCGTCGTCGCCCCGCCGCGCTCCACCTTGGCGGGCGTCGCTTCGGTCACCTCGAGGTCGAGATCGGTCGCCTTCATTTCGAGGCTGGCGCCTTCGGCGCCGAGCAGCACGTTGGACAGGATCGGTATGGTGTTTCGCCGCTCGACCACACGGTGGACGTGGTTGAGCGACTTCAGGAGATTTGACCGTTCCAGGATAACACGCATGACGAAACAGGCTCGCTTGAATGAATGACGGGTCACCAGTGAGCGGCGTCCCGCGAAAGGTCTGAATAGGCTCAGAATCTGCGTAAACTGACAGGAAAAAACCAGCAAACGCAAGCCCGCGCCGCCGGTTCAGGCCGGCTACGCGGGCTTTCTGGGGATAACGCGCCCGAAGTCCGCGAGCCAGTGTCGAAAAACCGAAATCCAGATCGCTTCCAGGCCACGCCACGAGCCCGATGCAGGCCCGGCGCTACACAGGCAAGCCATTGAATCCCGGCGTTGTTTCGGTTCGGCCCTCCCGGAGGGTCAGGCCTGATCGTTGATCAGCCGCCTCAAAAGCTCAAGTTCCTGCGCCAGCGTGTTGTCGTTGCCGGAAAGGTCCTCGATCTTGCGCACGGCATGCAGCACCGTGGTGTGATCGCGGCCACCGAAACGCCGTCCGATCTCGGGTAGCGAGCGCGGCGTCATCACCTTCGACAGGTACATGGCGACCTGCCGCGGCTTGACGATGGTGCGCGTGCGCCGGTTGGACAGCAATTCGGTCTTCGACACATTGTAGTGACGCGCCACGATGCGCTGGATGTCCTCGATACGGACACGCTTCGGCTCACCTGTGCGATAGATGTGGCCGAGGATTTCGTCGATCCGGTCGATGGTGATCTGCGGCTCGAAGGATTGACGGAACAAAAGCTGATTGAAGGCGCCTTCCAGCTCGCGTCCGCTGCCGGTCACGGTGCGGGCGACGTGATTGAGGATCTCCTCCGAAATGTCGAGGGATGCGTCGTCGCTCCTGGCCGTGGCAAGG
>NZ_RZRP01000630.1:0-3772 GCF_003997795.1 Mesorhizobium sp. M7A.F.Ca.US.005.03.2.1
GATGTGAAGGGAGGAAGACAGGCAGGTGCAGGAAATCGTCGTGGTCAACAAGGTGGTCGAATTCCGGGGAGAGGCGGTGACCGCATACCGTGACGGTCACGCACACTGCAATGCCACCGCTTTCGGCGAGGCGGGCCGCGACCCTGGACGCGAGACCATTCCCGCATTGAACCCGTAGCTCTGGCGAAGGCACCACATGGAATATTTTCGAGCACAAGGAACATGTCAGCCCACGGGTGTTTAGGCCGCAATGACAATCATCGCCGTCACGACAATGAACTACCCTCTCGCCGTCTTCCCTGGCCCGAAGCGACGCAGGCTCTCAGCAATTGCGCGACTGGAACGAAGCCGCGGCAAGTGGCTGGCGGAGAACCGGACCCACATGACCGGTAAGCAGAAACAGGAGCCGGTCGCGAGCAGCGAACCACAATGCGGCTGCCATGAGCCGTGCGGTTCCAGATGGTTGGCTGCATTCCAAGATCGACAACCGAAACAACAAGCGCCTTTAGGGTCTGCCTGCGCGCGTGGCCTCGAAAGCCTTGGCCATGAACGATGACCCTGTAGATTCGCTCGCCAACGCAATTCACCACCGCAGCGCAATTCTGTTTGTTGGGGCCGGGGTGTCGATCAGTGTTGGACTCCCTTCTTGGGAGAAGCTTATAGAGCGAATGGCAAAGGAGCTCGGTGTCGACGACGAATTTTCCATGCGACGCGATCGTTTTCAAACCCTGGCCGAGTACTATCGGATCAAGCATGGCAGCATCGGGCCACTTCGCAGTTGGATGGACCGAAATTGGTCTGTCCCCAAGGACCGGATCGAGAAATCCGAGTTGCATCGTCTCATCGTGAAGCTCGATTTCCCTGTCATATACACAACCAATTATGACCGTAACCTGGAACTGGCTTATGAAATATACGGTCGGGACTACGTGAAAGTGGCCAATGCACGCGATGTAGCGCAGGCCCGCCAAGGCGTTACCCACATCGTCAAATTCCATGGTGATTTCGACGAGGATTCTTCCCTCGTCCTCACCGAAACGGACTACCTTGATCGTCTCTCCTTCAATTCTCCGCTGGACGTGCGTTTTCGCTCGGATGCACTCGGCAGCACGATCCTCTTCATTGGCTATAGCCTTTCCGACCCAAACATTCGGTTGTTGCTGCACCGTCTCTGGCAGACGTGGCATCGGTCCGGCTATGAGAAAGATCGCCCGCCGTCGTTCATCTTCATGACCAGCCGAAACCCTGTGGAGGAGGCCGTGCTTGGACGTTGGGGCATTTCGGTCGTCGTCGGCGAAATCGACGAGCCGCAAGCTGCTTTGGTGGACTTCCTCAGCCGGCTGGCGGAGATGGTTGGGGACGGAGCCGAGCCTGGAGAGACGACCCATGAGGGAACCGTCGTCAGACAAAGAGCGATTGAAACAGTCAGATCAAGGGGCAGCTAGGCGGGCTCTCAAGGAACGCCGTACGGCAGAGAACGTCGTTCCAGAGGCGACCATAGCCAGTTTGTGTGGCCAGTTTGAAAATCGCATCCCATAGAGCATGCGATCTCCCATGTGAGCTTTCAACTATTCTGGCGGACGCGCTGGAACATTCTCGCATCAACGAGCTTCGAAGGGGGCACTGTTCCCGTTCAGTGTGTTTTCCCCCTGTGAGACTGCCCGCCGCCGAAAGGTGGCGGGCTTTTTTGTTGGGATGCAACCTTGGACATTATAGCGACTTTGGCCGGACACGCGCAGCGTCGCTTCCCATCATCGGTGCCTGAAGTTGGCGACAGTTTCGAAGTCCTCCCGATGCGATCGCAATTTTTGGGATAGATGTTCGTGTGGTGCCTGTCGGCGACCTGGACGCTGCCTTACCAGAACCGGCCTCCTCCGGTCCGAACCACGGCGCTGGAACCTGATGAAAAGATCGATGTTCGGTATGCAGCTTGCCCTGCACAGCCAAGCGGTCTGGTGCGCCCCGTCGCCGCCTGGTCCGTTCAGCGGCGGGCCTTTGTGTGGTGATGACGCCACCGGCATTATTTGGCCAAGCTGGGAACCTGTGTCGCGAATCAAAGTTTGGGTGGCAGCTTGGCTTACAACGCCGGGCCAAGTGGTCTCAAAGCAAGACCCGCCATTGCTGATCAATGACGGGTCTTCGCTGTGCATCAATCGATGGACCGAACATCCCGAAGCTCAGCGCCGCGCCCCGTCCTTCGCACAGAGCGTTGGCGTCACACGCCTGTCATGGGACGAGCTTATTCGCTGAAGAACCGGCCTGCGGCCAGCGACCTGCGTTTTTAGGATGGCTCGACGCCGAGGTCGGTCCGCTCCTGCCTACCTGGCTGCCGTTGCCGGTCGGAGGGCGGGAGAGGAATGACCTCCTGCTCACTGCGCCCGGCAGCTTCGCCGAGTTTGTATGCCGCATATAAGGCGCCGATTCTGACTAACCAACGGATCATCGCAATCTCCTTTGGCGCCCAGAACACAGCGGCTTTCGATATGTTCCACATGCTGGAAGCGCCACCCTCCGCATCGTGCAGGATGGCGAGTGCTACAGACCATCGCGGCATGCCGACGTTTGGCATGTCTATCGGTGTCGATGCTCTCATCAACGCCTCGGCTATCTTTATCATTGCATCTCGGCCATCGTAACTGTGCGCTGCGGCAAGGTGCTTTGCAGCGGATGAAGGCCGCTCGTTCATGTGGCGGCCGCTACGGGACGCCGTCCTAAACGTGAAGCCAGGCCCAAACGAACCTCTTCGGTTTTATGAACGAAATTCCGCGCGTCAACGAGATGGTCAGAAAACGAGTAATCGAACCAAGCATCAGTCGGACGTGCTGGCAGGCGAACACTCTTCCGCTGCCTCGTCGGTTACCCTTCCCGTCCCGGTGGAGCGTCACTGGCCTTGTCGTTGCCTTGTAAGCTGGGGCACTCGCGCGGCCTCGTTGTCCCTCGCTGCGAGACTGTCGTCAGACGCTTGGTATATCTGTCGAACAATTCCACCTTTTCTGGATAGGTAAGGCGGTGTAAACGCTGGCAACCTTCGCACCGATAGTGGGCGGCAGCGATGAACCAACGCCCCGGTTTGATGAAAGCCGTTCCGCATGCCGGACATTCGAGCGTCATCTCAATCGAAGACAGTGTCTGGGGGAGCGGCATCAGGTCCCGTGGCTCAAACTGCCGCCGCCAGAAGCAGCGTTATACCCACGACCGTCGACCCACAGATCGTCGCTAGAAGCACAATCGGCCGCGGATACTCGGTGGGTGCTGCGAGGCTGGTGAGGTCGGAACCTCGAAATCTCACGGCGCTGGGCGACTGGACGTGGGCAGCGGTAGACTTGTCATTGCACGCTAGCACAGAAAGACGCTGGGCGATATCGGCGGCGATGAGAGGATCGTCCGCCACCAACTTCGACCAGTCCGAAACAGTGCCGATTTCGTGATGCAACATCGTTCCCTCCCAGGTGATCGCACAACTGCGAGATCTGACCTTTGTTCCTTTAATTTTTGCGAGGGGGGGAAGTCGCGCCCGCTGCCTCGATGGACGGCGGATCACATGCGACTGATCGCTATTTCCGGGGCTCCGGGAACTTGATTATCGTCGCGCTGTCTTCCGGCTCCAGCGGCTCGTGGCCAGGCCGTTCGTGCCACATGACTTGCCGCAAATCGGTCTGATCGACTTTCTGGCCGCAAGATGGACACGCGTAGAAGCGGTCCTTTTCGCGAATGCAATTACCCCCGTTGCGAGGGATGCGAGGTCCAAGGTCAGACAGTTTTGTCATGGCGA
>NZ_RZRP01000631.1:0-3765 GCF_003997795.1 Mesorhizobium sp. M7A.F.Ca.US.005.03.2.1
ACTCAGGTACGCCGTGCAGCCACCTCCGTTCCCGCCAACATTGCCGAAGGTTACGGGCGAGAAAGCCGAGCTTCCTATCAGCAATTTCTCAGGATCGCCCAGGGATCACTCAAGGAACTGGAGACCCATCTGCTGATCGCGCAACGCGTCGGAATCGCCTCGCACGAGACGATCGAATCATTGATGGCCCGCAGTGAGAGCGTCGGAACGCTCTTGCGGCTTCTGATCCGTAAATTGTCCCCAGAATAGTCCCCACCTACTGCCCTACTGCCCTACTGCCCTACTGCCCTACTGCCCTACTGCCTGCGAGCATCATGCCCTACCAATCCCCGATCTCCCCCGGCCGTTCCTGGTATGAGGACACGGCCGGCCCGCGGCCTGAATACCCGGCGCTGGATGGCGACCGGACATGCGACGTCGTTGTCATCGGCGGCGGTTTTACCGGCCTGTCGGCGGCAGCGCATCTGGCCAAGGCGGGCGCCAATGTCGTTTTGATCGAGGCGTATCGCTTCGGTGATGGCGCCTCCGGGCGCAATGGTGGCCAACTTGGCACCGGCCAGCGCGTCTGGGCCGAGGACCTGGAAGCCGAGTACGGCTTGTCCCGCGCCAAGGCGCTGTTTGATCTTGCCGAAGAGGCGAAGGCGCATCTCCTCGAATTCACTGCCGCCAACCAGATCGATATCGACTATATGCCGGGCCAGCTCTCGGTGGCGCACAAGCCGCGCTATGTCGATGACTACAAGGCGCATGCCGAGATCATGGCGAGCCGTTTTTCCTACCCGCATATCTCGTTCATGGATGCCAGGGAGACGGCGGAGCGGCTGGGCTCGACCGCCTATTTCGGCGGCACGCGCGACACCGGCACAGGGCACATCCATCCGATGAAGCTGGTGATCGGCACGGCGCGGGTGGCAGCGCTTGCAGGCGCGCAGCTGTTCGAGGGGACTCAATCAACCGGCATCATTTCCAGTGGCGGCAAGGTCAAGGTTTCGACACCGAGAGGCACGGTGACGGCGCAGAAATGCCTGATCGCGGTCAACGCCTATGGGGGCACGCTCGAGCCGGTGAGTGCCGCGCACGTCATGCCGATCGGTTCGTTCATCGGCGCGACGGTGCCTCTGGATACGCACTCGGACGTGCTGCCGGGCGGCGAGGCGGTCGACGATTCCCGCTTCGTCGTGCGTTATTTCCGCAAATCGAAGGACGGACGGCTGCTGTTTGGCGGACGCGAGGTCTATGGCGTCAACGATCCCCGGGATATCCACATCCACATCCGCCGCCAGATCGCGGAACTCTATCCGGCGCTCGGGGATGTCGAGATCACGCATGGCTGGGGCGGCTATGTCGGCATCACGGTGCCAAGAAAGCCGTTCGTGCGCGAAGTGATGCCCAATGTGATCTCGGCCGGCGGCTATTCCGGCCACGGCGTCATGCTGTCGAACTACTTCGGTAAACTCTATGCCGAAACCGTTGCCGGCAACCGCGACCGGCTGAAGCTGATCGAGGATCTGAAAATCCCGCCTTTCCCTGGCGGCCGGCGTTTCCGCACGCCGCTGCTGTTCCTGGCGCTCAACTGGTTTGCGCTGCGCGACAGGATCTAGCCGGCCGGCCTGATGTAATATTGTAATATTTGTTGTAACATTTGTTGCCCGTGCGACGCATTGCGCAATTTCCCGCAAAGGCGCAGAATCCTCTATGTTGGCGTACTGATGCCACAATCGCAGGCGAAAGCTGCCGGTTCTGGGCGATTGTTCGGGGATTGTTGCGGGCCTGCCCGCGTTGTTTTTGGGACCGATGCGGATCAGACGCCGGACTTCCGGCACCGATTGAAAGAACGTCGGCCCGCTTATGGAGGTGGCAAGAGTGAGAGAGCCCTTCAGTTTCGGTACGCCGGAACGTCGGCGCTTTGCCATGCAGTTCGGATACGACATGCGGCCGTCCTTCTGGCAGGAAGTCCGTTCGAACTCGCATCTGGTGATTGCCGCGATCGGCACCGCCGCACTGCTTGGCGTCGCCGCCGTGGCGCTGTGGCTGGCGCTGCCGGCCAGCGACAGGCAAGCGGCAGCGAGCCCCGAACAGACCATTCCAACGGTTCCGGTGAAGACGACGAAAATAACCCCGGTTGGGGCCGCGGTCGCTGCGGCAGCCGTACCGCAGGCGCGCAAGTCCGACGCAATTCCAACAACTGTGGCGGCCGCGCAAGACAACATTCCCGCACTCGCCGCCAATGACCCACGCTGGACCGGTTCCCAGCTGAAGGCCGCATCCGCGTCCGATTCGACTGCTCCCAGCCAGGTGGCGGACAAGGCACCCGACAAGCAAACGGCGGCATTCGCGCAGCCGGCAGCCGATACCGATGCCGCCACCGAACTTGCCAAGGTAGCCGCGCCCGGCGCAACCGCGGGCAACCATCCCGACGGCGCACAAACCGCCGCCATTCCCGAGGTGCAACCGCAAGTGCCGGCTCAAGAGCCAGCGGCAGAAGGTGATGACAGCCAGGCCAAGGCGAAGCCAAGGAAAGCCGCAGCCGCCGGAACAGGACGCATCCTGAGGGCCGTGACCATGCGAAGCGGCCCGAAGAAAAATGCCGCCGCCATCGGTACGGTGCCAGCCAAAACCTCGGTGCAGGTGATGAGCTGCAAGAAATGGTGCCAGATCACCTACAACGGCAAGACCGGCTGGATCTACAAGAGCTACATCAAGACCGGCGCCTGACGTCTACCGCCTTGGGTGAGGCACGCCCCTTGTCTTGGCGCCTATCGTTCCCAAAACCGCTGCAGTGCGGAGCAGGCTTGCTTGATCGCCCGAACGGCTTTCGAAGACATAGCCGGCGGAACCGACGATTGCCGACCCTCGCCGGCTGACGGAAACCTCGATCGTGAAGGCCTGCTCGGGTATCTTTGCACCTGCCGATGTTCCGGCCTTGACGAAGTTGGCCAGCGTGGGGCCGGCTCGACTTACGACCAGATCGCCGCGCCGCGAATTGACCGTGAATGTGCTGTAGAGATCAGGCAAGGAGATCGAGCGCAGCCTGGAAAAGTCCTGCAGCTCAGCGACGGATTCGAACGGTGCATGCTTGAAACCACCCACGACTTCGACCTTTTGCGTGGCCACCGCGGCAAAGATGCTGGCGCCGCTGCGCGAATATTCGACCGCGATCGCAAGCCAGTTGGACATCTCCGGATCGACACCGAGCGAGGCGAAACCCTGGACAAGCAGAGTGTGATCGGCGGCGTTAAGATCGATCAGGCCCGAATGCCCCTGCAGCCGCGTCACGACGGTCAGATTGCCGACCACGCAGGAGACTGGCTCGAAATTGAGCGGCAACCCGATGTCCGGCCCGGCGCTCGACAGGCGCGCGGCCAGCACGTTGGTCAGGCCTTCGGCGAGCAGGCCGAACCGCTGGCTTTCGGTCTCATTCGAAGCGATCTTGAGCCGCGTCCAGGCGGTCAAGGCAAAGGTCGAGGTGATGGCGGAGACGATGAGGAGGAAGACAAGGACAGCGACGAGGGCGAAGCCGGCGGATTGGCACTCGCAAGAGGCCGATGAATCATCGGGGATTTTCTTCGACCACAGTCCACCATCGAGAATAAAAGTGCACTGTCACCGCAATTCCCTACAATCGTTGTTTATCTCTTCTTTAAATCATTCATCCCAAATCAACCTTAAATTTTTGTTTATTGGTATATATTGGTCAAATGTTAATCCATTAAAATCAAAAGTAATCGATTCGTCTTTTGCTATTCCCCTTAATTTTGACCCAAA
>NZ_RZRP01000632.1:0-3756 GCF_003997795.1 Mesorhizobium sp. M7A.F.Ca.US.005.03.2.1
GGCGTCGCGGATGGGGGCGGAGGGAATGTAGCGGCCGGGCAGCAGGGTGCGCTTGGCGACCTTGCCATCCAGTTCCTCGGCCCGTGTGGCGACCGCCTCCGGCTTGTGCTTGCCGACGGTAAGGGTGACCTGTTTCAGGGCAGCCAGGTTGATGGTCTCGCCGGGATAGATAACCCGGCTCGGAATAAGCACCACCTCGCCGCCAGCTTGATTGCTGGCGATCCGGGTGGCCGACTGGTTGGCCGATTCCTGGGCAAAAGCCGGCATCGTGCCGGTCACCAGCGCAAGGACGAGCGCGGTGCGGCGGAATGCAGACAGGAGGCCGGGCGTCGACATCATGCGTTACCTGATGTTCTTGGAGACCACGGAGGCCATGTCGTCGGCGGCCTGGATGACCTTGGAGTTCATCTCATAGGCGCGCTGCGCCGAGATCAGCTCGGTGATTTCCTTGACCGGGTCGACGTTGGAGGCTTCGAGATAGCCCTGCTGGATGGTGGCAAAACCGGGATCGCCAGGCACGCCGACGTTCGCCGGCCCCGAAGCCGTGGTTTCCTGGAACAGATTGTCGCCGAGCGGCGCCAGGCCGGCCTCGTTGGCGAAATTGGCGATCTGAAGCTGACCGAGGTTCTGCAGGTCGGTCTGCCCGTCGATGCGGGCGAAGACCTGGCCGGTCTTGTTGACGATGACCTCGACGGCATCAACGGGAACATTGATTGCCGGAATGACCGCAGCGCCGTCGACCGTCACCAGCTGGCCGGTGGCGTTGG
This sequence comes from Mesorhizobium sp. M7A.F.Ca.US.005.03.2.1, assembly GCF_003997795.1. Taxonomy (NCBI): domain Bacteria; kingdom Pseudomonadati; phylum Pseudomonadota; class Alphaproteobacteria; order Hyphomicrobiales; family Phyllobacteriaceae; genus Mesorhizobium; species Mesorhizobium sp. M7A.F.Ca.US.005.03.2.1. The sequence continues at coordinate 768 of NZ_RZRP01000632.1, forward strand.
TGTTGAGAGCGCCGGCGCGGCTGTACAGCGTGCCGCCGTCGGCACCCTCGATCTGGAACCAGCCCCTGCCGGTCAGCGCCAGGTCGAAACTGTTGCCGGTGCTGGTCAGTTCGCCCTGGGTGTGCACGTTGCGCACCGCCGTCGTCTTGACGCCGAGGCCGATCGAGACGCCCTCCGGCACCAGCGAGGCGTTGGAGCGGTTGGGCACGCCTTGCGTGCGGTCGACCTGATAGAGCAGGTCGGAGAATTCGGCACGGGCGCGCTTGTAGCCGGTGGTGTTGATGTTGGCGATGTTGTTGGCGATGACTTCCAGATTTGTCTGCTGGGCATTCATGCCGGTGGCGGCGATGGCGAGTGCTTTCATGTCGGAATTCCTCAGATGCCCATTCGACTGACTTCGAGATAGGCGGAGACCACCTTGTCGCGTATGGCGACGGCGGTCTGAAGCGCCTGCTGCGCGCTCATCACGGCGTCGACCACCTGGCGGGTGTCGGCATCGCCCTTGAGCGCCTGCATCGATACCTGCTCGGCATTCTGCATCGTGTCGACGGTCTTGGAGGCTGCCTGGCTCAGCGCCTCGGCAAAGGAGGTGCCGACATTGCCACCGGCCGACGGTGTCGCGCCGCCCTGGAGCAGGCTTGTGGCGGCGTCATCGCCGCCGATCGACGGCTTGAACTGAAGGGCTCCGATACCGCTGATCATTACTGGTTCCTCATCAGGTCGATGGTCATGGAAATCAAGTCGCGGGCCTGCTTGACCACCTGAAGGTTGGCCTCGTAGGAGCGATTGGCCTCGGTCATGTCGGCCATTTCGATCAGCACGTTGACGTTGGGCATCTTGACGTAGCCCTTCTCGTCGGCGGCCTCGTTGCCGGGCTGGAACTCGACTGGAAAGTCACTGGGATCTCGATCGATCGAGTTCACTGCAACCGTTGAACTGCCGGAGGCCCGGTCGAGCTCGGAGACGAAGCTGATGGTCTTGCGGCGATAAGGGTCGGAGCCGGGCGCGGTGCCCGTCGACTGAGCGTTGGCGAGGTTCTCGGAAACCACGCGCAGGCGTTCCGACTGGGCGCCGAGGCCGGATGCTGCGACTTTGAGGGCTGCGGTCAGTGCGTCCATGGTCAGCTCTTCACCGCCATCATCATCATCGAATGGAACGCCTTGACGATCGCCGTGTTGAGCTCGAAGGACCGGCGCACCTCGCCGGCCTTCAGCAGTTGGTCTTCCAGCACGACCGAGTTCTTGGACGGCATGACAACGCCGTCATCTTCCTGCGGCTTGATGGTGAAGCCGGCATTGGTCGCTGCATTGCCGAGATGGCCGGCCTGGGTGGCCTGCAGCGATACGGTGGCGCGGTCGAGCACCTTTTCGAATGGCTCGACGTCGTTTGCCGTATAGCCTGGCGTGTTGGCATTGGCGATGTTGCCGGCCACGGCCGACTGGCGCACGGCCAGCCATTGCGCTTGCTTGGCGGCGAGGTCGAAAAGGGAAACGGGCTCCATGGGAATCTCCGAGCAGGTACCCAGAGACTAGGCCGCCAGTCTTGCGCGGGCCTTGCGGATGGCCGGAAGCCGGAGATCGTTTATCGGGACAGTTCGATCACCTGGTCGGCACTGGTGACCATGACCCATTTGCCGTTGCGCTGCTCGATGGAGGATACCTTGCTGGAATCCGGCAGTATCGAGCCGCGCTGGACCATCCAGAGGCCAGCGTCGTCCTGGATCATGGCGCGGCCGTTGGCGACATGAACCATGCGGAATTTCGCCGCGTCGGCCGGAAACGGTTGCTCGTCGGATGCGGCTGCGGGATCGGCATCATCCCGCACCGTCCCCGTGGCAAGAAGATCGAGATTGGCCGCGGGAACGTCCTTTGCCGTCAGCGGCGCGCTGCGTTCGGCGACCACGCCGCCGCCCGCTCGCCCGGAATTAGAGCCTGTGCCGCCGAACTTCATCGCCTGGACGCCAAACTGGTCCTGGTTGAAGAAGATATACCAGGGGAACAGGGCGCAGATCAGGCCGAGCGCGATGCCGAGCGCGGCAATGACGAAATCGCTGCGTCGGTCGGACTTCTTCTCCAGTCGGGGAAACGGCGCCTTTGGCGGCTGCGGCCATTCGGTGCGCGGGAACAGGCCGTCGATCAGCGATTCCCGGCTGGCCTGCGTCATCTCGGCAGCCACCGCCTGGGGAGCCCGGGACAGAGCGGGTTCGACGGGCCTGGCCAGATCAGGATCGGCTTTGCCAGCCCGTGGCAGGATTGGCTTGACGGCTCTGGCCAGAACGGCCTCGGCTTTGGCCGCGATGGCACGGGCGGCCTTTGCTTTGGCAGTTCTCGCCGTGTCAGCCTCTGCCTGCTGCGCGGCATTGGCCTCGGCGATCATGTCGCGCAGGATGCGCTCGGTGTATTCGCGTTCAGTCTCCGGCATCGGCGTTCAGCTTGCTCTTGAGGTGGCGGGCGAGATCGGAGAACGGGTCGGCTGAGGGGCGATCCTTCGGCCCTTGCGTCAGCGCTTCATAGATCAGCGGCACCTGGCGCACGGCGATGTCGAGTTCGGCATCGACGCCGCCCTGATAGGCCCCGAGCAAGCGGATATCGCGTGTGTCCTCGAAGCGCGAGATCATCGACTTCAGCCTTGTCACCAGCGCGCGCTGTTCGACGCTCCAGGCCTTTCCGGCCAACCGCGATATGGACGACAGCGGGTTGACGGGGGGATAGCGACCCTGTTCGGCGATCGTGCGGTCGAGCACGACATGGCCGTCGAGGATGCCGCGCACGGAATCGGCGACCGGGTCGTTGTGATCGTCGCCGTCGACCAGTACGGAAATGATGGCGGTGATCGATCCCTTGCCTTCCGTACCCGGCCCGGCGCGTTCGAGCAGCTTGGGCAATTCGGTGAACACCGAGGCCGGATAACCGCGGGCGACCGGCGGCTCGCCGGTTCCCGTCGCCACCTCACGCAAGGCGTGAGCGAAGCGGGTGATCGAATCCAGCAC
>NZ_RZRP01000633.1:0-3748 GCF_003997795.1 Mesorhizobium sp. M7A.F.Ca.US.005.03.2.1
GCAGAACGGTGAAAGTCGCCGGCGCGATCGAGAAGGAGACGTCGTTGAGCGCCCGCTTCTGGCCATAGGAATGGCTGACGGCTCGGACATCGAGCGCCGCCACCTCGTCTCCCGGTCCGCTTGTCCTCATATGCTGCATACCGGATCGCTCCTTCAGGACGCGTTGGCCTATTGGCGCCCCTGATCGCCTTTTGTCTTACTTGATCGTAATCTTGCCCTTCAGTCCCTTGTCGGCAAGGTCGGGAACCGACCAGGTATATTCGCCCGGGCGAACGGTATGGAACTGCACCTGGATCGTTCCCGCGTCGTCGAATTCCAGCCAGGCCGGTCCGCCGTCCATATGCACTTCCAAATCGTTGATGACGATCTGGTCCATCCAGACATTGCGGAAGAGATCGGTCACGAACTTGTACTCGAAACCGCCCTTGGACGTGATCTTCCAGCGATAGCCCTGGCCGGCGATCAGCTCGAAGTCCTTCTGATTGACCGCATAGGTGGAATCGGCCGAACCGATAATCAATTCCGGCAGGTTCTTGCTGGCACGCGACGGTTTTGACGTCGCATCGTCGGCGTTTGCTACGATCGGAGCAAGGACAAATCCGGCGAGCGCGGCGAAGAAAAACCTACGGCAAAGTTTCATGTCTTGAGCCTCCCGATGATCAATGTCTGCTATTTGGGCGAAATGACCACACCCCAGGGCTGCTGGCCCACAGTGAGCGATTGGACCGGCTCGTCGGTGGCCGTGTCGATGAAGGTGATATCGTTGGAATTGCCATTCGTGGTGATCAGCGTTTTCTGGTCGGGCGTGAAGGCCAGATGCCAGACGCGCTGGCCGACGAGGATGTATTTTTCCACCTCATAAGTGTCGGTATTGATCACCGCGACATGGTTCGCCGGGCCGAGCGCGACATAGGCTTTCTTGCCATCGGCGCTGATGGCGATGCCTACCGGCTGGATGGTTTCGGCCCGCAGTCCCTGAATCGCGAACTGGATCTTCTTCACCACTTCGCGTTTGGCGTTGTCGATGACGCTGACGGTGCCGCCGACCTCGGCGCTGACCCAGACCTGCGAGCCGTCGGGCTTGAATTCGGCGAAGCGAGGGCGCGTGTCGACCAGCACATTGTCCGTCACCTCATGCGTGCCGGTGTCGATGAAATGCGCCATGCTGGTGGTTTCCGAGGTGTTGACCATGGTCTTGCCGTCGGGGCTGACACCCATGCCTTCCGGCTCCACGCCGACTGGTATCTCGGCCAGGACCTGCTTGCTTTCGACGTCGATGGCGGTGACGAGATTGTCGTCCTCATTGGCGACATAAAGCGTCTTGCCGTCGGGCGAGAGGACGAACAATTCGGGATCGGGGCCGGAAGGCAGCGTACCGATGATTTCAAGTGTCGCGGTGTCGATGATTTGGATCGTGTCGTCATCGCTGGCGCATAGATAGACGAATTTGCCGTCATGCGAGATGGTGATGCCGCGAGGTCTCTGGCCGACTTCGACGGTCTTCACCACCTGCATCGTCGCCGTGTCGACGACGGTCATCGTGTTGTCCTTCTCGTTGGACACGTAAGCCGTATAGGCCGATGCCGGGCTGGCCGTGAAGCCGGCCGCGAGAATGGCGAATGCGCAAGCTCGTTTCTGCACGCAAATTCCTCCCGATTGACTCTACTTGAGAGCGCATTTCGTTTCCGGCTGATCGACACCGAGAGTGTCGAGTTCGGAGACCTGGTGAAGATAGCCCTCCTGTGGCGATGTCGAGACGACCGACTTGGTGTCGCCAAGCAAGATCGGCTGGCGAAGCTGGAGGTTCCATTTGCGGAAGGTCAGCTTCTGCCCCTTGAAAGCAGCAACCGAAAAATCGTCAGAGCGTATATAGTCGCTGATCCTTTTCGCATCGTCGCCCTTGGTGCGCGTGGTGGCCTCGCCGACCGCACGCACCGCGGTCCAGGCCGACATGTCTTTGGAGAGCATCCGCCGGCTCGTCGTCTTCAGGAAGCGGCTCTGCATCTGGATGCCGCCCCATTGTTCGCTGGCGGGATGCCATGACGATGCAACCAGACCGGCCGTGCCGGCGACCAGCCGCGGCGTCCAGGTGCGGTAGGGCACGTAGGTGCCGAAAACCTCGCTTTCGTCGGCGACAAGCACCACGTCGTGCTCCGGGAGGTCTTGCGTGAACACGGAAATCTGCTGCTGTATCTGCGTGGCGCCGGTGTCGGTGCGCCTGGCTGTGCCGGTATCCTTGAATTCCTTCTCGGCGACGATCTGGCCGCCGAAGCGGGTTGCCGCGCGGCGCAGCGCATCGGCGTAGAGATGGTCCTGCTCATGTGATCCATAGAGCAGCACCCAATTCGGCCACTTCTTCACCATGAGATACTGCGCCAGCGCGTCGGCCAGCATGCTGCGCGTCGGCGCGATATGGAAAACGTTGATGCGGCAGTCCTCCTCGCGAAGGCTGTCGTCGGTGGCGCCGACGTTGAAGATCAGCACGCCTTTGTCGCGGGCGATGTCGGCGATCGACAGCAATTGTTTGGCTGAAAGATCGGCGACCACATAGCGGTCGCCCTTGGCGATCATGCCTTCGAATGCCTGAACCGCGTCGCCGTCGGGCTTGACCTCGGTCACGTCGAGGCTGAATTTCTGGTCGGTGAACTTTCCCGTCGTGTTGTTGTCGCCGATCGCTACCTCGGCACCGGCGACACCTTCGTCACGTGGCGGCAGGTCGAGCATGGAAAGCGTCAATTGCGGTGCGTAGGCCCGCAAATAGCCTATCTTGATTTCAGTTATCTTTTTTTCCGGCTTCGCCACCGTTTCCTGGCCTGTCGCGTCGGAAACGTTGACGGTCAGGGAAAAAAAGCACAAAAAGGCAGCGAGAGTGCCTGGCACCGCGCTCGTCATCGATAGTAATTACCCATTCTTGCGCAGAGGTTCGACGGTTGCCGGACCCGCGCCAAGTCAAGGTGCCCATGATCAACTTAGCCGACCCGAAAAATTTATCAAACCCTATAGGACGACTTTTCGCGCCTGCCAGAACGGTGCGGAAGGTCGCCAGCGTCGATTCGCATGGCAACACCGGCGAGACGTGGCGCAGGGGGATCGACCGCCTCTATAAAAGCGTCTTGTCCTCCAAACTGGAGAAACTGTTCAAATGACCAGAATGCTGGCAAGCGTCACCGGCATCGAAGAGGCGGAGATCGCTCTTTCTGGAGGTGTCGATATCGTCGACCTGAAGGACCCGAAGGCGGGAGCCCTGGGCGCGGTGTCCATGGAAACCATGCTCCGAACGATCTCTTTCATCGCGGGTCGGGCTCCGGTCAGCGCTGTCTGCGGCGACCTGCCGATGGAACCCGAAACGATCCGCATCAAGGCCGAAGAGATCGCGGCGACCGGCGTCGACTATGTGAAGATCGGATTTTTTCCTTCGGCAAATATCTCTGCCTGCGCACAGGCGCTTGAACCGCTCGCCGCACGAACGAAGCTGATTGCCGTGCTGTTTGCCGATCTGGCGCCGGACTTCGAGCTTCTGCCGATGTTCGCCAGGCATCGCTTCCACGGCGTGATGGTTGATACCGCGCAAAAGGGGAAGGGCCGGCTGCTCGATCATCTGCCGCCGGAGCGTATTCCGGGATTCGTCGATCGAACGAAATCGCTCGGTCTGATGGTCGGCCTGAGTGGATCGCTGGAAGCTCCGGACATTCCGCGCCTATTGCCTTTCGCTCCCGATTTTCTCGGCTTTCGGGGGGCGCTGTGTGGC
>NZ_RZRP01000634.1:0-3747 GCF_003997795.1 Mesorhizobium sp. M7A.F.Ca.US.005.03.2.1
CCATCGACATCGTGTCGTGCTCGGCAAGGACACCAGACTTTCCGGTTATATGATCGAGAATGCCATGGTCGCCGGTCTTTGTGCCGCCGGCATGGACGTGTTCCTGCTCGGCCCGATCCCGACGCCGGCTGTCGCCATGCTGGTGCGTTCGCTGCGCGCCGATATCGGCGTCATGATCTCGGCCTCGCACAACCCTTATTACGACAACGGGATCAAGCTGTTCGGACCCGACGGCTACAAGCTCTCCGACGAGATCGAGGAGCGCATCGAGAGCATGCTCGACAGGGATATCGAACTGGCGCTCGCCGACTCCGACGGGCTTGGCCGCGCCAAGCGCGTCGACGGCGTGCATGACCGCTACATCGAATTCGCCAAGCGCACCTTGCCGCGCTCGATGTCGCTCGCGGGCTTGAGGATCGTCGTCGATTGCGCCAATGGCGCGGCCTACAAGGTGGCGCCCGAGGCGCTGTGGGAACTGGGCGCCGAGGTCGTCGCCATCAATGTCGAGCCCAACGGCTTCAACATCAACAAGGAATGCGGCTCGACCCACCCGGCCGGCCTGCAAAAGAAGGTGCACGAAGTGCGCGCCGATATCGGCATCGCGCTCGACGGCGACGCCGATCGCGTCGTCATCGTCGATGAAAACGGCGCGATCGTCGATGGTGACCAGATCATGGCGCTGATCGCCGAATCCTGGCACCAGAGCGGGCGGCTTGCCGGCGGCGGTGTCGTCTCAACCGTCATGTCCAATCTGGGCCTCGAACGCTTCCTCGGCGACATGAAGCTGCAATTGCACCGCACCAAGGTCGGCGACCGTTATGTCGTCGAGCATATGCGCGCGCACGGCTTGAATGTCGGCGGCGAACAGTCGGGCCATATCGTGCTGTCCGACTTTTCGACCACCGGCGACGGCCTGGTTTCGGCGCTGCAGGTGCTGGCCTGCATCAAGCGGCAGGGCCGGCCGGTCAGCGAACTGTCGAAGAAATTCGAACCCGTGCCGCAACTCCTGAAGAACGTTCACATTTCCGGCGGCAAGCCGCTCGAGGAGGCGCCGGTCAAGGCCGCCATCGAAGACGCGCGTAACCGGCTCGGCAAGACCGGACGGCTGGTTATCCGGCCATCCGGGACAGAGCCGCTGATCCGCGTGATGGCCGAGGGCGACGACCCGCAACTGGTCGAGTCCGTGGTGAATGGCATCGTGGACATCATCTCGGAAACGCGCAGCGCCGCCTGAGCCCCACAGCGCCCGGCAGGACGTCGTCGCCTGAACCTGTCCAAGCCCGCCTTTCGGCGGGCTTTTTCTTGTCGGCTCCCAGTCTGTTCGCTGTTCGGAAATCTCGCAGCGGTTCCCAGAAGTTTCGAGATTCGTGGTTAAGCAACAGGGTTAAACGCCTTTTAACCTTTGCAATTCATTATCCACGACTGAAAGCCAATCGCATTTCGGGCGGGTTTGCCGTTCCGAGCTTCTCAGGGGTGACAAGCATGTTCAAGACAGCAAGAAAGGCCCTGCTCGCCTTACTGTTCGCAGGCCTGGCGGGGCCGTTGTTCGCGGCCGACCTGCCGGAACCGATCGTCGAAGAGGCTCCGCCTCAGGCCGTCTACGAGCAGCCGGTAGAAGTCGGCGGCTGGTATATCCGCGGCGACATCGACTATCACAAGTCGACCGTGCGCGGCATCGACTATATGACCTACACCATCGATCAATGTAATTGTACGGTCACGCCCGGCACCAGAAGTTTCGATTTCGGCAAGCTCAAGGGCGGGTTCTCGCTCGGTGCCGGCGTTGGTTACAAGATCAACGACCACTTCCGGACCGACCTGACCGCCGACTACTGGTTCAAGTCGAACTTCAACGGCGGCACCTCGGATATCAACGGAACATCGACCGAAGTGTCGAAGATGAGCGCCCTGCTGCTGCTGGCCAATGCCTATGTCGATCTCGGCACCTATCACGGCATCACGCCTTACGTTGGCGCCGGCATCGGCGGCGCCCGCGTCAAGTGGGATGATGTCTACGATCCGAACACCACCGAGTTCAATCCCGGCAGATCAAGCTGGCGTTTCGCCTACGGTCTGATGGCCGGCGCTTCGTACTGCCTGACCGACAAGATCATTCTCGATGCCGGCTACCGCTTCTCCCATATCCAGGGCGGCCGCATGTTCGACTGGAACATCACCAGCTCCGGTCCCGGCTTCGATCGTGGCATCAACACACACGAAGTGCGCGGTGGCCTGCGTTACCAGTTCGGTGGCAACAACGGTTGCGCCGCGCCGGTCGTTGCCTACCAGCCCGAACCCGAGCCGATCTACACTAAGTAACAGCATCTACATTACTTGAATTCTTCACAAACCGCCCGGCCTCAGCCGGGCGGTTTTTCGTTGGCCGCCTGGAATCGACAGGGGAAATGAATTCGCTAACGCTCTGTTAGCCTTAACCGCCACTTAACCACTATGGTTAACAATGCTCCTTGAAACGATGGCTGCCGCTGCGATTGCGGGCTGCGCCAAATTCGGGAGTCGGGGACCATGAAACTTACATCGCGTATGGCGCTGGCGCTCGGTGCACTAGCCCTCCTGCCGCTGACGCCGGTGCACGCGGCCGACTACGATCCGCCGATCTATGTCGACCAGGCGCCCGACTACGTCCCGGTCGAGGTCGGCTCCGGCTGGTATCTGCGCGGTGATCTCGGCTATGCCTTCAACAAGCCCTATGAATTTTCGGAAACTCCGGCCGGTCTGGTTACGGATACCAGCCCGCTGTCTGGTTCGATAGGTATGGGCTACCATTTCAACGATTACTTCCGTGGTGAATTGAATTTCGGTCTGCTGCCGACAAGCAAATTCGCCAGCAAATTCGACAGTACTTGCGATGGAACGCAGACGGTGACTGTCACCAGCGGTGGCAGCACAAGCGCGTTCGCCGGCCCAAGCACCCGTGGATGCGAAGGCTCCAACGACGGCAACAACAAGGCCTACGATGTGATGGCCAGCGCCTTTGTCGACCTGGGCACTTATGTCGGCTTCACGCCCTATGTCGGAGGCGGTGTCGGCATAGCGTACAGCACCTACAAGTACGCTCAAGGCGCTCGCAACTGTCAGAATTCATCGACAACATCAGGTACAACCACGACCATCTTTGAATGCGACGATCCAAACGGCTATGATGGGACGACGCAGTCGGAGAAGCAGTTCAGCTTCGCCTATACGCTCGGCGCCGGCTTTGCTTATCAGGTCAGCAAGAATGTTGCAGTCGATGTCGGCTATCAATACACGGCTCTGCCTTCCGCGAAATACGTGACAGCAGACGCTGTCGGCAACCCTGAGTTCAAAAAGGGCCTCGATTATCATCAGGTCAAGGTCGGGCTGCGCTACGATCTCTGGTAGGCGCGGCGAGTACGAGGACCAGCACGGCGGATCATGGGGTCCGTCGTTTGCGTTTGAAGTCACGACATCCTGATCGGGGATCGCCGGTATCCCGGCAACGACAAAAACTTTCCTCTTGACGCCTGAAGCCCGAACGAATATCGCCGTCCGTGGGCCACCCCTCCCCAACGAGGGGCCACTATCTGGAAGGATAGACCACGATGACGACGCATACGAAGCCCGGACTCCGTCCGGCAAACCCCAATTTCTCCTCAGGTCCCTGCGCAAAGCGCCCCGGCTGGTCGGTCGAGGCGCTAAGAAATGCTGCGCTCGGCCGTTCCCACCGCGCCAAGATCGGCAAGACCAAGCTCGAACAGGCGATCG
>NZ_RZRP01000635.1:0-3733 GCF_003997795.1 Mesorhizobium sp. M7A.F.Ca.US.005.03.2.1
GTATTTCCCTCTTCGGCGGACGCGGCTCCATCCTGGGCACGCTGTTCGGCGCGATGATCGTCGGCGTCGTTTCCATGGGCCTCAACATGCTGGGCGCCGATCCGCAATGGAAGGTGCTGCTCACCGGTGTGCTGATCATCGGCGCCGTGGCAGTCGACCAATGGATCAGAAAGGTGTCGGCATGACCATGACCCAGGAACCCATCCTCACCGCGCGTGGCCTGATCAAGCGCTATGGCCGTGTCACCGCCCTCGACAATGCCGACTTCGACCTTTATCCCGGCGAAATCCTCGCCGTCATCGGCGACAACGGCGCCGGCAAGTCGTCGCTCATCAAGGCGATTTCCGGCGCGGCCGTGCCCGACGAAGGCGAGATCCGGCTTGAAGGCAAACCCGTCGCCTTCAAATCGCCGATGGAGGCACGCGAAGCCGGCATCGAGACCGTCTACCAGAATCTGGCACTGTCGCCGGCGCTCTCGATCGCCGATAACATGTTCCTTGGCCGCGAGATCCGCAAACCGGGTTTTCTGGGCGATTGGCTGCGTATGCTCGACCGTCCGGCGATGGAAAAGCGCGCCCGCGACAAGCTTACCGAGCTTGGCCTGATGACCATCCAGAACATCAGCCAGGCTGTGGAAACGCTCTCGGGGGGCCAGAGGCAGGGCGTTGCGGTGGCGCGCGCGGCCGCCTTCGGCAGTCGTGTGGTGATCATGGACGAGCCGACGGCCGCCCTTGGCGTCAAGGAAAGCCGCCGCGTGCTCGAGTTGATCCTCGACGTCAAGAAGCGCGGCCTGCCGATCGTGCTGATCTCGCACAACATGCCGCATGTGTTCGAAGTGGCCGACCGCATTCACATCCACCGGCTCGGCCGTCGCCTCTGCGTCATCGATCCCAAGCAATATACGATGTCCGATGCCGTGGCCTTCATGACCGGAGCAAAGGTTCCGCCCGAGGCAGCGCTGGCGGCCTGATACATGTCGCCCAAGTGCTGGAGGGTTGGCGGCACGGCAAGCACGGAACAGGAATTTGAAGCGCGTCGCGCGACCGTCTTGGCGCGTCACACTTGCGAATTGCCAAATTGCCGCAGGGGGCATGCCGGTTCGGGCATGTTTAAATCGATTGAATATATAGCGGTATCAGCTAGCATGGGCTGGGAGGAGCGATGAAAGCCGGTATGATCATGGCAACCGCACGAGAGGCATCATGACGAGCGCGATGACATCCGAACCCCTTCCTCCACTGCTCGAAAATCCTGATCCCAAGACACTCGCACGTGAAGTCTTGGTGGCCCTCAAATACCGGGTCGGCAAGGATACCACCGTTGCGACCCAGTACGACTGGCTGACCGCCTCGATCAAGGTCGTGCGCGACCGGATCGTCGATCGCTGGATGCAGGCGACGAAGGAGGCGTACGATCAGAAGGAAAAACGCGTCTATTATCTGTCTCTGGAGTTCCTCATCGGCCGCTTGATGCGCGATGCCTTCTCCAATCTCGGCCTGATGGACAACATGCGCGAGGCCCTGTCGTCTCTGGGCGTCGATCTCGATCTCATCGCCGCACTCGAGCCGGATGCCGCACTTGGCAATGGCGGCCTCGGGCGGCTTGCGGCCTGCTTCATGGAAAGCATGGCGACCGTCGACATTCCCGCGCATGGCTACGGCATCCGCTATGCCAACGGCATGTTCCGCCAGGAGATTCACGACGGCTGGCAGGTCGAATTGCCTGAAACCTGGCTCGATCACGGAAACCCGTGGGAATTCGAACGCCGTGAGCGCTCGTTCGAGGTCGGTTTCGGCGGTTCGGTGGAATCGATCACCTCCAAGGACGGCCGCCTCGAACGCCATGTCTGGAAGCCGACCGAGCATGTGCTGGCCGTCGCCTATGATACGCCCGTCGTCGGCTGGCGGGCCAACCGCGTCAACACGCTGCGGCTCTGGTCGGGCATGCCGGTCGATCCGATCCTGCTCGACAAGTTCAATGCCGGCGACCACATCGGCGCGCTCGCCGAAAGCAACAAGGCCGATGCCTTGTCGCGCGTGCTCTATCCCGCCGATTCCCACAAGGCCGGGCAGGAACTGCGGCTTCGGCAGGAATATTTCTTCTCCACCGCATCGCTGCAGGACATCGTCCAGCGCCATCTCAGCCAATATGGCGACCTGAAGTCCTTGCCCGACAAGGCTGCGATCCACCTGAACGACACCCATCCGGCCATCGCTGTGCCGGAGTTGATGCGCCTGTTGATGGACGTCCACGGCATGGACTTCGATCAGGCCTGGGACATCACCCAGCGCACCTTCGGCTACACCAACCACACGCTGCTGCCCGAGGCACTGGAAAGCTGGCCGGTGCCGCTGTTCGAGCGGCTTTTGCCGCGCCACATGCAGATCGTCTATGCCATCAACGCTGAAGTGCTTCTGGAGGCGCGTGCGTCCAACCAGTTCTCGGACGAGCAGATCGGCCGCATCTCGCTGATCCAGGAAAATGGCGACCGCCGGGTGCGCATGGGCAATCTGGCCTTTGTCGGTTCGCACTCGATCAACGGCGTTTCGGCGCTTCACACCGACCTGATGAAGGAGACGGTGTTCGCCGATCTGCACAAGCTCTATCCCGATCGCATCAACAACAAGACCAACGGCATCACGCCGCGGCGCTGGCTGATCCAGTGTAATCCCGGGCTGACGTCGCTTGCCCGCGAGGCGATCGGCGACCGCTTTCTCGATGACATCGACGCCATCAAGGATCTCGACGGTTTCGCCGGCGATGCCGCCTTTCGCGACAAGTTCGCCGCCGTCAAGCGAGCCAACAAGGCGCGGCTGGCCAACCTCGTCGCCGACCGGCTCGGCATCAAGGTCGATCCCTCGGCGCTGTTCGATATCCAGATCAAGCGTATCCATGAATACAAGCGCCAGCTTCTGAATATCCTCGAGGCGATCGCCCTCTACGACCAGATCCGCTCGCATCCCGAGCGCGACTGGATGCCGCGCGTGAAATTCTTCGGCGGCAAGGCGGCGCCCAGCTACCACAATGCCAAGCTGATCATCAAACTCGCCAACGATGTCGCCAAGGTCATCAACCGCGATCCGGCCGTGCGGGGTCTGCTGAAGGTGGTGTTCGTGCCGAACTACAATGTCAGCCTTGCCGAGATCATGATGCCGGCCGCCGATCTGTCCGAACAGATCTCGACCGCCGGCATGGAAGCGTCGGGCACCGGCAACATGAAGTTCGCGTTGAACGGTGCGCTGACCATCGGCACGCTCGACGGCGCCAATGTCGAGATCAAGGAATGCGTCGGCGACGACAACATCTTCATCTTCGGCCTGACCACCGCCGAGGTCGCCGAGCGGCGCAACAACGGCTACGATCCGCGCGCCGTCATCGAAGGCTCGCCTGAGCTGGCGCAAGCGGTTGCGGCTGTTTCGTCAGGCGTCTTCTCGCCGGACGATCCGGAGCGTTACCGCGATCTCATCAACGGTCTCTACAACAGCGACTGGTTCATGGTTGCCGCCGATTTCGATGCCTATGCCGCCGCCCAGCGCGAGGTCGATGCGGTCTGGCGCAACAGTCCCGACTGGTACGCCCGGGCAATCCGCAACGTTGCGCGTGTCGGCTGGTTCTCCTCCGATCGCACGATCCGCCAATATGCGAAAGAAATCTGGAACGTGCCCGTCTGATGTGATTGCATGAGGCCGCAAACAATGTGGTCCCGGTGATGTGAATTGAATGTCGGATTCAC
>NZ_RZRP01000636.1:0-3731 GCF_003997795.1 Mesorhizobium sp. M7A.F.Ca.US.005.03.2.1
GCGTCAGCCCCTCGACCAGCACGTCCTCGCGGCCGATATTGGCGATGGCGCGCAGCCTGTCGCCTTCGTCGGGGAAGACCGGCTGGTTGCCGAAGGCGTCGTAGCCCGATTGGCCGATCGGCCGTGACGGCTTGAGCTTGACCTCGATGATGTCGCTGGTCAGCCGGCAGGCATCGGGCTCGAGCTCGGCCCATGGCACATCGCGGAAGGTTTCGACGCCACCTTGCAGGATCGCCTCGCCGACGCGCAGATTGTTGATGCCGGCCGGAAGCCTGCCTTCGAGCAGCAGCGGCAGCGACGACGAGGCGCCGCCGGAAATCACGTCGAGGCTTTTGCCGGACAGGCGCTCGGTCTTGTAGGCATGGGCGACGAGCTGCCCAAGGTTTTCCGGCGTCGGCATGATGGCGCCGAAGCAGCCGAGATTGGTGCCGATGCCGGCGATGCGCACGCCCTTGAACTGCAGGATCTGCTCAACCGTGGGGATCAGGTCGTTCGGCCAGATGCCTTCGCGGAGATCGCCGAGATCGATCATCAGCATGATGTCGTGGACGCGGCCCATGCGCTCGGCGATGCGCGAAATTTCGCGGATGGTGGCGAGTTCCGATTGCAGGCTGATGTCGACGGTGCGCACCACCTCCTCGACCCGCGCCATCGGCGGGCTGCGCAGCAGCATGATCGGTGCGTTGATGCCGCTGTCGCGCAGCCGGCGGATGTTCTCGAAACGCGATTCGGCGATGCCGGCGACGCCGCCGCGCAGCATGGCGCGTGCCACTTGCGGCATGCCGCAAGTGCCCTTGGTGACGCCGAACACTTTTATGCCCGACAGCGCGCAGCGCTCGACGATGGTGCGCGCGTTGCGCTCGATGCGGCCAAGGTCGATGGCGACTTGCGGTCCCGACATCCTAGCCCCCGTAAACCAGCCCCTGCGGGTCGATCTCCGGCCTGCGGCCGGAAACGAGGTCGGCAAGGAATTTCCCCGAGCCGCAGGCCATGGTCCAGCCGACATGGCCGTGGCCGGTGTCGAGATAGAGATTCTTGTAGCGCGCCTGGCCGATGACCGGCACCGAGTTGGGCATCATCGGGCGCAGGCCCGCCCAGAACACAGCCTTCTTCTCGTCGAAGGCACCCGGGAAAAGATCTTTGCCGGTGCTGATGATCGTCTTGAAATCGGCGGGCTTGAAAGTGCGGTCGAAGCCGGTGAATTCGGCCGTCGAGGACATCCGCAACCGGTTGCCCAGCCTGGAATAGCCGATCAGCCGGTCCTCGTCGGCGCCGCCCATGGTCGGTCCCCTGCTTTCGTCCTCCAGGGGAATCGTCGCGGTATAGCCTTTTACCGGATAGACGGGCAGGTCGATGCCGTAACGGCGCCCGAGCAGGCCGCTTTCCGGCCCCATCGAGATGACAACCGCATCGCCGGCGACCGGGCCGGCCGAAGTCATCACCGCGCGCACCCGGTCGCCCTCGATGTCGAGGCCTTCGACTGTCGTGCCGAACAGGAATTTGACGCCGAGCTTCTCGGCCGCATAGGCGGCCAGCCTGTCGACAAACTGCTTGGAATCTCCGGTCTGGTCGGTTGGCGAATAGACGCCGCCGGCAATCTTGTCCTTGACGCCGGCAAGGCCCGGTTCCAGCTCGACCAGCCGGTCGCGGCCGACGATTTCGATCGGCAGGCCGTGCTTGGCAAGATAACGGTAATTGTCGGTGCCGGTGTCGAGGCTCTTTTGCGAGCGGAAGAAATAGAGAATGCCCTTCTTGCGCTCGTCGTAATGGATGCCGGTCGCTTCCGAAAGCGCATTGATGCAGTCGCGCGAATAGAGCGCGAGCCTGAGCTTGATGTCGGTGTTGGCGCGCAGGCGCGCCACCGTGCACTGGCGCAGGAAACGCAGGCTCCAGGCGAGGAAATAGGGATCAAGGCGCAGCCTGACCTTGATGCCGAGATCATGGTTGTAGAGCCCGCGCAGGAAGGTCTTCAAAGCCGCCGGCGAGGCCCAGGCGGTGGCGTCACCCGGTGACACCAGGCCGGCATTGGACTGGCTGGTGCCTTGTGCCGCCGCCGGATGGCGCTCGATCACCGTCACCTCATGGCCGTCGCTGGCCAGATAATAGGCGGCCGCCGTACCGACGACACCGGCCCCGAGCACCGTTATTTTCATGCCATTCCCCCAAGATCTCCTCGCGGCGCCGCGCCTCCGCGCCTTGCCGCGAACGCCTTCAATAGCGCTTCGCTGCCCGGCTTGCGAGCCCTTGGGAGAACCCGGCTCAGCCGCGCGCGGAGTTCTTGCCGGTCAGGATGCGCTCCCAGGCGAGCGCGTCGGCGACGATCTGGTCGAGATCGTCGCGTTGCGGGGTCCAGCCGAGCTCGGCGCGGGCGAGATCCGAATTGGCAACCACCGCCGCGGCATCGCCAGGGCGACGGTCGCCCATCTTCACCTCGAAATCACGGCCAAAGGCACGGCGCACGCTGTCGATGACCTCCAGCACCGAATAGCCATGGCTGTAGCCGCAATTGGCGACGAGGCTCTGTCCCCCGGCACGCAGCCGCTGCAGGGCCAGGCGATGCGCCGCCGCCAGGTCGCTGACATGGATGTAGTCGCGCATGCAGGTGCCGTCCGGCGTCGGATAATCGGTGCCGAACACCTGCATGAACGGCCGCTTGCCGAGTGCCGTCTCGCAGGCGACCTTGATCAGATGGGTTGCGCCCGGCGTCGACTGGCCGGTGCGGCCCTTCGGGTCGGCGCCGGCGACGTTGAAGTAGCGCAGCGCCGTATAGCGCAGGCCATGCGCGATCGACGCGTCGCGCAGCATCCACTCACTCATCAGCTTGGACAGGCCATAGGGCGATTCCGGCGCCAGGCGGGCGTCCTCGCGCACCGGCTCCAGCCCGGCGCCGCCGTAGACGGCGGCGGTCGAGGAAAAGATGAAATTGGGCACGCCTTCGCGCACCGCGGTTTCGATCAGCGTGCGCGTCTTCGAGGTGTTGTTCTCATAATAGCTGAGCGGGTCGGCGACCGATTCCGGAACCACGATCGAGCCGGCGAAATGAATGATCGCGTCGACCTTGTTCTCCCTGATGACCGCGCCAACCAATTCCTTGTCGGCGACATCGCCGACGACCAGCTTGGCCTCCGGCGCCACCGCCCATTCGAAACCGGTGGAAAGACGGTCGAGAACGACCACGCTTTCGCCGGCATCCAGCAGCTCCCAGACCATATGGCTGCCGATGTAACCGGCGCCGCCTGTCACCAAAACTGTCATCCGCGTCCTCGCTTATCCAAGATTTATCGGAAACTGTCTCAACCCCGCTCTACTGGAAAGCCCGCCGCATGGCCATTGGACCCCTGGTAACCGGCATTGCCGGCCAGTGGCATTGTCCTGAAACAAAGTTCATCCACATCAAGGGAATAGGCCACGATCCGCGGTCGTTAGGAACAGGTCCGGGGCGTGGCATTTTGACCAAAAAGGCCAGGTGGACGACCAACAGGCCAATGATTATGATCCCGCGCAAAAATTGGGAAGTCGACATGAACTATCAGCGGTTCTTCGAGGAAGCGATCGACCAGCTCCATGCCGAGCGTCGCTACCGCGTTTTCGCCGACCTCGAGCGGATCGCGGGCAAGTTCCCGCGCGCCATCTGGCGTTCCAATGGCCGCGCCGAGGAAATCACCGTCTGGTGCTCCAACGACTATCTCGGCATGGGCCAGCATCCCGACGTCATCGCCGCGTTCCAGAAT
>NZ_RZRP01000637.1:0-3674 GCF_003997795.1 Mesorhizobium sp. M7A.F.Ca.US.005.03.2.1
GCCCCCAGATGGGCAGCGCGCCGTTCTCGATCAGCGACCCGGCTGCCAGCGTGGTGATGACGACGACCAGCACGATGTTGGGTCGGCCGATCAGCGGCCGCACGACACTCGCCTGCAGGATCCAGCCGACGCCGGCCATGACGACGACGGCGATGGGAAAGGCGACCGCCGCCGGCAGGCCGAGTTCGACCAGCTGCCAGGCGATGTAGGCGCCCAGCATCATGAACACGCCATGGCTGAAATTGAACACGCCGATCGTCGTCCAGACCAGAGCCAGCCCGACCGCCATCATGGCGTAGAGCGAGCCCTGGAACAGGCCGCCGAACAGGATTTCCGCCAATGCGCTCATCTTCGGATTTTCCTAATGGCCAAAATACATCGACATGATCTCGCCGTGGTCGAGGCTTTCGCCCGGCTTGATCTCGGTCGCAACGGCGCCATGGTTGACGAGGTAGAGTTGCTGCGTCAGTTCCAGCAGGAATTCGATGTCCTGCTCGACGACGATGAGCGGTACGCCGCCGCGCGAAATGTCCATGACGGAGGCGCAGAGCTCGTCCTTGATCTTGGGCGCCAGCCCCAGCGTCGGCTCGTCGAGGATCAGCAGGCGCGGATGGCTCATCAGCGCCGTGCCGATCGACACCATCTGGCGCTCGCCGCCCGACAGCGTGCGCACGCGCTGGCGCCAGCGTTCCGCCAGTTTCGGGAACAGCTTGACCACCTTTTCGCGGTTTTCCGCCTCATGCGGCCGGGCCCGCGGCGAATAGGCGCCGAGCGCCATGCAGTCGGCGATCGAGAGATCGGGAAACAGCCGATTGCCTTGCGGCACATGGATCAGGCCGGCGCCGACGATGGCGCGTGCGCTGTGGCCGACAATGTCTTGCCCGTCGAACAGGATGCGGCCGCTCTTCGGCTGCAGAAGCCCGGAGATCGCACGCAGCAGCGTCGTCTTGCCATGGCCGTTGGGGCCGAACAGGCCGACATTGCCGAAACGGCCGGCCTCCAGCGAGATATCGTGCAGCACGGTGACGCGGCCATAGCCGGCGGTGACGCCTTCGACGCTGAGAATGGGATTCACGCCGCCGACCTCCTCGTGCCGAGATAGGCTTCGATGACGTGCGGATCGGCGATCACGCCTGCCGGATCGCCGGCGGCCAGGACGCGGCCATTGTTGAGCACCAGCAGATGCTGCGAAAGGCTCATCAGGAAAGTCAGCACGTGCTCGATCAGAAGGATGGTGATGCCGCGTTCGGCGGTGCGGCGGATCAGGCCGATCGACGTCTCGATCTCGGGTTTGGTCAGGCTCGATGCCGGCTCGTCGAGCAAGAGCATGCGTGGCTGCATGGCGATCGCCGTGGCGAGCATCAGGCATTTGCGCTCGAACACGGACAATTCGCCGGCAAGCCGGCCGAACGACTGGGATCCCAGGCCGACGAACTCCAGCGCCTCGGCGGCGGCATTGCGGGCCGTGGCCGCTGTCTTTTCCTGCTTGCCGTAGCTGGCGCCGATCAGCGCGTTCTCGAACACGGTCAGCCCGTCGAAGCTGGTCTCGCGCTGAAAGGTCCGGGCAAGGCCGAGGCGCGCGATGGCGTGTCCCGATTTGCCGTTTATGGCAATGCCGTCAAAGCGGATCTGGCCCCGGTCGGGCCCGAACGGGATGCCGGTGATGATGTTGAACAGCGTGCTCTTGCCGCTGCCGTTCGGGCCGGCGATACCGAAGATCTCGCCGGCCTCGACCTTGAACGACACGCCATCGACGGCCTTCAGCGAACCGAAGGCCTTCGACACGTCGTCCAGTTCAAGCAGGGCCATTCCCTACTTCATCCAGGGCTGGAGCTTGAAGGCGCCGGTGGCATATTTCTCAGGCGAGATCAGCGTGCGCTGGCCATCCCAGATCTGGAAGAAGGTGATCGGAATATAGTCGTCGCCCTGCGTGGCAAGGTGGGTGGCGGGATCGAATTTCAGCCGCCCTTCCGCGACCTGCTTGTCGGTCTCCGACAGCGCCTTCATGATCGCCGCATGGTCGGATGCGCCGCCGACCTTCTTGACCGCGTCGAAATAGACATTGGTCATTTCGTAGAGGCCGACGCCGTAGGTGCCGCTCTCGACGCCGTATTTTGCCTTGAACTTGGCTGCCACCTCATCGGCGCGCGGGTTCTTCGGCGTCGTCAGCGCGCCGCCGAGCAGGTTGTAGATGACGCCATCCGATTTCTTGCCGGTCAGCTCGACGAATTCCGGAACGCTCGGCGCGTATTGCAGGAAGACGAGGCTCTTGGTCGGCTGCTCGAGGAACTGGTTGAGGAACGACGCCGAATTGCCCGGCAGATAGTCGGTGTTGATGACGACATCGGGAACGTTCTCGCGCACCTTGGCGAGGATCGAACGCCAGTCGGTCACTTCGCCGAAGGGTACGATCTCGTCGACGGTGATGGTCCAGCCCTTGTCCTTGAAGGTCTTCTTCATGCCTTCGGAGATGGTCTTCGAATAGGCGTTGTCGGACGAGATGATGGCGACCTTCTTGGTCGGCAGGGTGATCTTGCCGTCGGCCGCGAGCTTCTCGACGAACAGGGTGACGTCGGTGTTGTAGGCGTCGAAGGAAGGCGTCAGTGACCAGCAGCACATGTATTTGTCGGGGCTCGGCGCGATGATGTCCCTGGTCTGCTGCGAGGTGGCCGCCAGCATGTAGGGCATTTCCGCCTCGGCCATGTTGTCGATCTCGAAATTGGTCAGGCTGGCATAGCCGGTCAGCATGAAGTGCACGCCCGGATCGCCAAGCAGGCGTTCGACGGCGCTGGTGACGTTGCCGGCGGACTGATCCTTGACGTCGCCGACCACCAGTTCGAACGTATCCCCGGCAACGCCGCCGGCTGCGTTCGCTTCGTCGATGGCCATCTGCACGCCGCGCTGGAATTCCTGGCCGTCCGCCGCGGCAGGGCCGGTGAGCGGCGCAAGCAGGCCGATCTTGACGACGTCGGCAAAGGCGGGGGCGGCTGATGCGGCAAACATGCCGATCAACGTCGTGCTCATCAGCTTATGGCGGATTCGACTTGCGGCGGATTTGGGCTTCATCGTGCTGTTCCCTGTTTTCCTCCCGTTCATCGGGAGTTGGATAATTGACAATCTACGCATAATTGTTCTTATTTGAAAAGGATTTTTCAACGCAACCTGGCCGGGAACAAGGTTCCCGCAAAGGTATGGAAGCCGTGGCGCTTTGCTGCGCAACTGCATTAAAACAGGGCAATTCCCGACGGAGCGGACAATGACGATCTCGCAGAAGACCCTTGAAACCAGCCACGGCAAGATCGCGGTGCGTGAGACCAGCGGCCAGGGAACCGCTGTCATGCTGATCCACGGCAATTCATCTTCCAGTGCCGTTTTCCGCAACCAGTTGGACGGCCCGTTGGGCGAGCGATATCACCTCATCGCTCCCGACCTGCCCGGTCATGGAGCGTCCGGCGATGCGATCGATCCAGAGCGTTCCTACAGCATGGAAGGCTATGCCGATGCCATGACCGAAGTGCTCGGGCTGCTCGGCATCGACAAGGCCATCGTCTTCGGCTGGTCGCTCGGCGGCCATATCGGGCTTGAGATGATCGACCGCTTTCCCGGCCTGCTCGGCTTGATGATCACCGGCACGCCGCCTGTCTCGCCCGAGGAGGTCGGCAGCGGATTCAAGC
>NZ_RZRP01000638.1:0-3730 GCF_003997795.1 Mesorhizobium sp. M7A.F.Ca.US.005.03.2.1
GGGTTGAACGAGATAGCTCCCGCTACTTTCTATTCGCTAGCCTCACGCAGCGAAGCGCTGGGCTTCCCCGCCATAATAGTTGACGTAGCGTGCGCCGATCTCCTTGACCGGCATCACGACGAACACATCGACCGTCGAGAATTCGCGATCGATGACGCAGCCGTCGCCGATGCGGGCGCCGACGCGCAGATAGCCCTTGACCAGAGGCGGCATCGCGGCGATCGCCGCCTTGGCATTGACCGCCTCGATAGGCATCAGGTCCATCGAGCAGTAGCGCCCGGAGACCGCGCGCACGTCCCAGGCCGAATTCGTGCGGCAGTGGTGGGCGAGGTAGGTGAGCGCCTCGGCATGCGCCGCCGGCACGGTGCCGTGAAAGGAAGCGCAACCGGTCATCACACCGATTTCATAATGGTTGATGTAAGCCCAGATGCCTTGCCACAACGCTTCGATGGTGCGCTTCGAGCGGTATTCCGGCAAAACGCAGGAGCGGCCGAGTTCAAGGAAACGCTGGCCGGGGTGACGGGCAATGAGCTTGGTCAGCTCGAATTCACCTTCGGAATAGAAACCGCCGGCCGTGGCCGCGATTTCTTGCCGCAGCAGCCGATATGTGCCGACGATGCGGCGATGTTCGGGACCGGAAAGCGTGGTGTCCAAAACCAGCAGATGGTCGCAGAGCGGATCGAACCGGTCGGCGTCACGGCGGTCATGGGCCTGGAACAGGTCCTTCCTGGCGCCAAGTTCGTCGTAGAACACCCGGTAGCGCACTTCCTGCGCGGCCGCGATCTCGGCCTCGTTGCGAGCGAGCCGCACTTCAAGATTGCCTATACGGCCCAGTGCGGCGCCCTTTATGACGGAATCGACGTTACGTCCGGCAAGCAAGGCGCTGCTGGCGTTCGGCCGAGTGTCACATTCCGGCATAACTGTATGCACGAGTGATTCTCCTTCGAGCCATCCCTCTTGGCACGGGGATACGGTGTAGGTGCAACAGGATTGTGACAGTACCGTGATACGACGTCGTGGGCAATACTTCGTCGGCTGGCGAATACGATCAACCGGCTACGTTTAAGTGATCGCCCGGTGCGGAATGGGCGGTGGAAAGCTCAGGCCGCGACGACCTGGCCCTCGACGGCATTGACCAGCGCCTCGGGGTCGAGCGGCTTGGTGACAAAGCCGCTGGCGCCATGGGCCAACACCGCATGGCGGGTCTTTTCCTGGCTGTCGGCCGACAGCACCATGATCGGCACCGGCCGCACGGCACTTTCTTCCTCATGGCGGCGGATGGCGGCAATCGCGTCCAGCCCGTCCATGACCGGCATGTGCAGATCCATCAAGACCACGTCGAAGCGGTCCTTGTGCGCGGCGCCGGTGACAGCCTCGACGGCCGCCTTGCCGTTGCCGACCACCCTGACGCGATGCCCCGCCTTCAGCAGCGTGGCGCGGGCCAGCATGGCATTGATGTCATTGTCCTCGGCGATCAGCACCGACAGGCCGCGCTGGCGGTTGCCGACGGCGCGCAGTGTCGGCGCGCCGCGCTTTTCCGGCTGCGGCGGGCCGAGGCTCGGAGCATGGCTGCTCAACAGTACACGCAAAAGTGTTCCGCCGCGCACCGGCCTGGCCAGGAAGGTTGCGTAGCCGCTGGCGCGGAACTCGCCAAGCATGCCGCGATCTGTCGGCGCGATCAGCGTGATCGCCTCACAGTCGGAGAAACCGCTCTGGCGCAGGCGCTTGAGCAGCCTTCCGTCGCCTTCCTCCATCGCTGCATCGACCAGGATCGCGTCGCAGCCGGCGGCGAAAGGCGCGGCCTGTGCGGCGGTGGTGGCGATGTCGACCGCGCCACCGTTGGCACGGATGGTGCGGGCGATGGCGTCGGCCTCGACGGCGTTCTTCGACAGGATCACCACGCGTCTGCCCGAGAGAGCATTCTGGCGGCCCTGCGGCGCTTCGGTGGCCGCTGTCGCAGGGACTTCGAAGACGAACTCGGATCCCTGGCCGAGCCGGCTGGATACCGAGATCGTGCCACCCATGGCGGCCACCAGGCGCCTGGAGATGGCAAGGCCGAGGCCGGCCCCGCCATGTGTGCGTGTCGACGTGCCGTCCGCCTGCTCGAACTCCTCGAAAATGCGCTCCAGGTCGGCATCATGCAGGCCCGGACCGGTATCGGCGATGGTAAAGCATATGCGGTCGCTGGTTTCGGTGCGTGCGCGTGCAATGCTCACCAGCACGCCGCCGCTGTCGGTGAACTTGATGGCGTTGCCGATGAGGTTGAGAAGCACCTGCCTGACCTTGCCTGGATCGGCGGTGATCAATTGCGGCACGTCGGGTTCGACATGACAACCCAGCCCGATATCCTTGGCGAAGGCGCGCGCCGCCAGCAATTCGATGATGTTGTCGGCGATCTCGCGCACCGACATCGGCTGCGGCTCCGGGTCGAAACGCCCGGCTTCGATCTTGGAATAGTCGAGAAGATCCTCGATCAGGGCAAGCAATGCGCTGGCTGAGGTCGAGACGGCGCCGACATAGGTCTGCTGCTCCGGCGACAGGCTGGTGTCGGCGAGCAACCTGGCCATGCCCATGATGCCGTTCATCGGGGTGCGGATTTCATGGCTGACGGTGGCGAGGAAACGCGATTTGGCCTGGCTGGCATATTCGGCCCGTTCGCGTGCGGTGATCAGCGAGGACTCGGCGCGTTTGCGGGCGGTGATGTCGCGGGCGATGGCGCGGTGCGAAACCGCGCCACTGTCCTTGTCGCGCACCGACAGTTCGATCCAGGAGAACCAGCGCTGCCCGCTCGGCGTGCTGATAGAGACATCGGTGGAACTCAGGCACTCATGGTCGGAAAAGGCGGCATCGGGAACCATGCCGACCTCGATGCCGAGTTCCGCCAGGGTCTTGCCGGCAAGATCGCGCTGGTCGATCTCGACGAGATCGGCGAAGACCTTGTTGGCATAGACGATGTAGCCGTCGCGGTCGCGATGGATGACGAGATCGCCAAGCGCGTCGATCAGGCCACGAAAGCGCTCATCGCTCTCCTGCATCTCCCACATGCGGTCGGCCAGCGTCTCGATCTCGGCGCGGCTGCGGGCCGTGGTTTCGTCAAGAAGGGCGGCGGTGCGATGTTCGCTGCGCCTGGCGCGCAGATGCATGGCAAGGCCGGCTAGGCCGGTTGCGAGCAATGCAACGCTGATGAACATCGGTGCCCCGGTCAGGTGCGCCAGCCCGGCCATCACCACGATGGCGACGAATGTCAGAAAGGACAGGCCTTCGCGCCTGGAGAATTCCGGCTCGGGCACCAGCGGCGGCGCGGCGACGAAGCGCCGCGTCGACGCCGGCGGGAGCACCGCATCGACATCGTCGCCAGTGTCCGCCTGTTGGCTGCCGGATTGCGCGATCATGCGAAATTCTTGCCAGACAGAGCTTATGGAAAATTGCGGCGGATCGTTCCAATTTTAGCGGATGAGCGCTTTTTGCCGAGGCGCGGCGGGTTTGCCACCAGATCTGGCGATTGCATCCGCCCTTCCGGCAGTTGGGCGGAGTCACATATCCACGACGACGCGGCCGCGGATCTTGCCCTCGACGATATCGCGCGCGGCATCGACGATGCCGTCGAACCCGATGGTGCTGGACAGGCTGGCGAGCTTCTGCAGATCGAGGTCGGTGCCGATGCGGCGCCATGCCTCGAGGCGGACTGCTTTCGGCGCCATCACTGAAGCGATGCCGAGCAATGAGACAC
>NZ_RZRP01000639.1:0-3730 GCF_003997795.1 Mesorhizobium sp. M7A.F.Ca.US.005.03.2.1
TGCCTGGCCTGCTCGAATGCCGCCAGGGCCGAAGCATCAAGGCCGAAATCGGCGCGCCACTTCCACGGCTGGCTGGTCATGTCGACATAGTTGATCAGGTGGTCGTTGATGAAACCGTCGATCAGCCCGGCCGGTCCGAACAGCCTTGCGAAATCCCGCACGTTGACGTCCACCGCGCTCTCGGCGCTGAACGGATAGCGGTCGTTCAGCGCCGCCTGGCAGAAAGGCAGGATATCGGCCCGCCAGATGGCGTTGAGCTCCGAAGTGACCGCCTTCTGAGTCAAATTGCTGGTGTCGCCGGCAATCCCGCCCAGCCAACTGCTGATAGGGTCGGGCAGGATCTGTGCCTGCCGGGCGACCGCTCCCGTCAGTTCGGCAAGGCCGCCCTGCTTCTTGATGGCATCCTGCGGATTGGGGTTCGCGGTGACCGTCTGCAGCACGTTGGAAAGTGCGGTCAGCGCGACGACCGCAGCATCCAGTGCCGGCGGCTGGCCATCGACCTCGGCAATGGTGCTCTTGAGTGGTTTGAAATGCTCGGCCACAAGATTGCCGGTCAGGTCCACCTCGCTGGCCGAACCCGCCCGTGGCAACAGTTTTGCCCCTGTTTTCACTATCTTGCCAAGCTTGCCCAGTTTGCCGAGCAGTTTCGAGCCGCCTTTGGCTGCCGCCTTGTCATCTCCGGCGGGCGCGTCATCCGAACGGGTGAGCTCCGTCTCCTGCACCACTGCCGTCAGCAGGCGCTTCAGCGCGGAATCGGCGCTCGAAAGATCCTTGAGGTTCTCACTGGCGACGATGAGATCGGTCAATGGCGCGAGCCTCATGTCGCGCAGGAAGCTGTCCCATTGCGCGATATAGTCGTCATAGTAGAGCTTCAGAATATCCTCGGACAGCGCCGAGACCGAGGTTTCGGAGTTCTCTGAGCAGCCGCCAGCGAAAACGGCACGATCGAGCGCGGCCTGTGCGGCGACATCGTCGATGCGATCGAGAATGACGTCGTGGAAGCCGGCATAGGTGAAGGCGCCGGAAATGCCGACGCGAAGCGTCTTGGCGGAACGCCGCGCAAACACCTTGCCGCCGTTTGGGCCGGCGAAATTCGCCGGGACCCACTCCTTGAGCCCGGCCACTGCCGGATCGGCCAGCAACTGTTTGTAGGCGCGCGCCGGCAACGAAATGGTGCACACCGTTTTCAGCGCTTCGGCAACCAGGGCCTGGTCGGGCGCGACATAGCTCTCGTCGACCGTCATCCGGCGGATGGCGGCAAGCTGATGCTCTTCGGCATCGGCGGTCGGAAATGGTGCCGCGGCCGCGAATTCGGGCAAGCTGTTCGCCCACCAGTCTTGGGCGTAATCGGGATCCATCTGAGACAGGCCCGTCATCATGCGATAGGTTTTCAGCGCTCCGAGCATGAAATCCGGGTCGCGGATTTGCCGCCACATCGTCGCTTCGAGCAAGGCGATCATGCGCGGCTCAAGAACATTGCGCAGGGCATGATCGTACGTGTCGGTCTGCGCCCGCACCATTTCCGCGGAGGCCGATGGTCCCAGCAGATCCTGTGCGGCGCCAGGCGGTGCTGTCCGGGCGGTTGCGACCGCGTCCATCGCACCGAGCGCGCCGTCCATGGCGGGCTGCTCCACCGATGCCGGCGTTGCAGCGACGGAGGTCAGCGGCGTCTGCAGCGCTTCGAACTGGCCTGCCTGGGCCGTTATCGCGTTGCGGTTGTCAAAATAGGACCAGGTGAACAACCCGCCGGCCAACAATGCCGCCGCCGCGCAAGCGGCTGCCGCACCCCGCCAGATCCAGGCGCGGCGCCGTTGCGCCAGCGGATCGAACGTGCCGAGGCCCGCTTCCTTGAAGATGACTTCGGTCAGCAGGTTCTTCAGGAAGAAGCTGCGTTTTTCGACCCTTGGTGCGGGCAGCGCCCGTCGCGGCGGCAGGCCGAAGGACGAAGACAGCGCCGCGGTCAGCCGGTCGATGGGCGCTCCTTCCTGCGTCGCTGATGTCAGATAGAGCCCGCGCAGCCAGGCGACCTCTTCATACCGGCTTTCGCCGAACATTGCCTCGACCAGCACCTGTATCGGTTCGGACAGGCTTGCCAGTTGGGCGGGAAAGCGGAAAATCTCGGCACGGGCGGCGAGTTTGTCCTCATCTTCCAGCCGCGGCACCAGCCTCCGCTCAAGTTCCGTCGCCAGCGCGGAAATTTCCCGTTCAATGGTCTTGGCATCGACACGCGCTTCCAGCGCGAAGGTGGTCCCCCATACCTGCTCGCGCGAAGCCGTGGACAAGCCGCCGAAGAAAGCCTCGAAGCCCTTGATCAGATCGGCCTTGGTCAGCATCAGATAGACCGGAAGGCGGATTTCGAGCCGGTCGTTGAGTTCGGCCAACCGGCGGCGGATCTTGCGGCCGTGCGCCTTGATGGCTTCATCGCCCTCCCAAAGCACGTCGATCGAAAGCGCGACGATTACGCCATTCAGCGCGCGGCGTCCGCGGTGCTTTTTCAACAGGTCGAGGAAGCCCAGCCATTCAACCGCGTCCACATCGGGCTGGCTCTCCTGCTGGACATAACGGCCGGCCGTGTCGATCAGAACCGCATGTTCTGAAAAGAACCAGTCGCAGTTGCGCGTGCCGCCGACCCCCTGCAGGTCGTCGGTGAGGTCGATCGGAAAATTCAGCCCGGACTGCCGCAAGGCCGTGGTCTTGCCGGTGGCCGGCGGCCCGACGATCACATACCATGGCATTTCGCGCAGAAACTTTCGTCCGCCCAGCTTGCGGCGCTTCAGTTCGGCCATCACCTCGGCGAACTTGGCACCGACGGCCGCGACATTCTCTTCGCCGGGTCTGAGCGGCTTTTCCACCACCGGCGCGGCAATCTCGGCGACGAACATACGGTTGGCGCGGATCGCCCGGCGCTGGGCGACGATCAGCCAGATCAGCCAGAAGATGACCAGCAGCGCAATGATGACGATGCGCACGTTATCAGAGGCGAACGGTTCATAGGGACCGACCCTGACGATCGGACCGAACACCCAGATGACCAGGGAAAGCAGCGTGAGGCCGATCAGCGTCCATAGCCAGCGTGATGTCAGGACAGCCCAAAGGAAGCGCAGGATGAACATCTCACAGCCTCTTTTCGACAAGCACCTCGACGCGGCGGTTCAAGGCCCGCCCCTCGCGCGTGCTGTCGGTGGCGACTGGATCGGTGGCCGCGCGGCCCTCGGAATGGACGCGATCCCGCGGCACTCCGTTCTGGACCAGCATGTCGGCAATCGTCTGGGCGCGAGCCTCCGACAGTCGCTGGTTGGTCGACAGCGGATTGGTCTTTTGCAGGGGAACGCTGTCGGTATGACCGACGACGGTGATGTTTCCGATCAGCTCCTGGTTGGCGAGGATCACCTTGGCGAGCGACCCGATCAGGGGCTCGAAGCCTTCGGTCAGTTGTGGCCGTGACGACTGGAACAGTTCGGGATTGGAGGCCTGGATCGTCAGCTTGGCCAGCGAAACGCTTTCGGTGCCGCTGAGGGCGGATTTGAGGTCGGCGGGCGCCCCGGCCTGAAATTCCGGCAACAGCGCAAAATCCACCTTCTCCGGCGGCGGGGCATCGACTTTGGGCGACGTGCGGGTGATGTCGCCGCGCGCGGGCGGCGGCAGCGCGCGAACAAGTGCGGAGAGCTCGACCGCCCGGCTGCTCAGTGCCATCGAGAGCCCGACATGGATTGTCATGGCTGCAATCGCC
>NZ_RZRP01000063.1:0-14023 GCF_003997795.1 Mesorhizobium sp. M7A.F.Ca.US.005.03.2.1
CGCAAGAAGAGGGCGAGGACATCGAGGTTCTGGAAATGCCGCTCGACGAGGCGCTGGCCGGCATCGCCGATGGCCGTATCGTCGACGCCAAGACCATCATCTTGATCCAGCATCTGAAGCTCAATCCGATGCCTGCCTGAACGGCGCCGGTCCTCCTTCGCCAGGGCTTTCGGGTGGCCCGCCACCCGAAGCTCGAAGGGTGGTGCGGATGAAGGGACTCGAACCCCCACGCCTTTCGGCACTGGAACCTAAATCCAGGGCGTCTACCAGTTCCGCCACATCCGCATGGACCGGCAATCCCATGTGGCCATCATTCTGTCAATGTCAGAGACAAGATGTGGCCCAGCGACAAGATGTGGGGCAGGCCCCGAATGCTGGTTATCGGCTGGGATGCGAAGACTGTTGAAAATTGGCCTCGCCTGTGACAAAAGGCGTGTCAAATGTGACGGGACGCGACGATCCGCTTCTGCAGAATGTGATAAGAAGTAGGAAAAACAAGAACTTATTCACATTTTGGAACGCAGTTTGGGAGAGTTTGAGCCGGGTTTTCGGTCAAATCGCCAGGTTCCGTACCAAAAGCCATTCCCGGCAAGAATATACCGGCAGGCTGTGAACGGCAGAGGCCGTGGCAGTCTCATTGGTGAAAACAAAGGTTTTACGATGCAGGTCACCGAAACGCTCAACTCCGGTCTCAAGCGAGAGATCAAGATCACCGTGCCGGCCGGTGACATGGAAGCCAAGCTGATGGCGCGGCTTTCGGATGCCCGCAACAAGGTCCGCATCAACGGCTTCCGTCCAGGCAAGGTGCCGGTGCAGCACCTGCGCAAGGTCTACGGCAAGTCGTTCATGGCCGAAGTGGTCAACGAAATCCTCAACGATTCGACCCGTTCGATCATTACCGGGCGTGGTGAAAAGGCTGCCATGCAGCCTGAAGTCATCATGACCGAGGACGAGAAGGAAGCCGAGAAGATCCTGGCCGGCGGCGCCGACTTCGAATTCCGCCTCAACTACGAGATCATCCCGGCGATCGAGATCAAGGACTTGTCCGACATCAAGGTGACGCGCCAGGTATTCGACGTGCCTGATGCCGAGATCGACGAGCAGGTCCAGCGCGTTGCCGAATCGGCGCGCAGCTACGAGCCGAAGACCGGCAAGGCCGCCAATGGCGACCGTGTCACCATCGACTATGTCGGCAAGATCGACGGCGAGGCCTTCAATGGCGGCGCCGGCACCGATCAGCCGCTGGTGCTAGGCTCGAAGGAATTCATCCCCGGCTTCGAGGATCAGCTTGTCGGCGCCAAGGCCGGTGAGGAAAAGCAGGTCACCGTGACTTTCCCGGAAAACTACCAGGCGGCGCATCTGGCCGGCAAGGAAGCGACCTTCGATGTCACCGTCAAGGAAGTGTCCCAGCCCGGCGCGCTGGAAATCAACGACGAGACCGCCAAGAATCTCGGCCTGGAGTCGCTGGAGCGCCTGCGCGACGTCGTGCGCGGCCAGATCGAGAACCAGTTCGGCGCCATGACGCGCCAGAAGGTCAAGCGCCAGCTGCTCGACCAGCTCGATGCGGCTTATTCGTTCGAGGCGCCGTCGAAGCTCGTCGACGCCGAGTTCAACAACATCTGGGCGCAGGTCAATCGTGATCTGGAAGCAGCCGGACGCACCTTCGCCGACGAAGAGACGACGGAAGAAGAGGCGCGCGCCGAGTATCTGCGGCTTGCCGAGCGCCGCGTGCGCCTCGGGCTGGTGCTGGCTGAAATCGGCGAGAAGGCCGGCGTGACCGTATCGGACGAAGAGCTGCAGCGCGGCCTGTTCGAGCAGGTGCGGCGCTATCCAGGAAACCAGCAGCAGGAAGTCTTCGAGTTCTACCGCAACAACCCGGAAGCGTTGAACACGCTGCGGGCGCCGATGTTCGAGGAAAAGGTGGTCGACCATCTGCTCGGTCAGATTTCGGTCACCGACGTCAAGGTCAGCAAGGAAGAGCTGATGGCCGACGACGAAGAGGACGAGACCGCCGTCAAGGCGAAGCCGGCGAAGAAAGCCGCCGCCAAGAAGGCCGACGCCAAGACGGCCGACGACGCGGAAGAGCCCAAGAAGAAGGCCGCGCCGAAGAAGAAGGCCGCCGAATAACACCAGCGCTCCGCTGAAACAGGAAGGCCGCCCTCGAGGCGGCCTTTTTCGTTGCCAAACTGCAACAGCCGCCATGCTTCGCGAGCGACGGCCTGTGGCGACCAAGCTTTGATCATTATCTGCGCTTCTATTGCAAGCCGCTTGGTTGTTGGAGGGCGTGTTGAGACTGGTCGTCGAATTGGGACACGCTTCGGCAATCGCGCTGATCCTTATCTCGGTCTGCGGCATTGCCCAGGCCGGCACGGTGCCTGACAACTGGCGCTTCGGCACGAATGAAGACGGCCTCGTGACGGCCTCGCTCTACGCCACCAACAAGCTGATCACCGGCGGCGGTGCCTTGAGCTACAGCCCGATCCTGACGATTGCCTGCCGGGCAAACGGCGAGCCGCATTGGACTGAATGGCTGCAACTGAACGACGCTGTTTCGGCCAGCCGCAAGATCACCATGTCGATTACGGTCGATCAGGAGAGCAAGTTCGACGAAAGCTGGTCGGTCGGGCCGCGCGGCCGGATGCTGGTGCGCGATGGCGCCGATGGCATCAGACGCCTTGTCGCCGCGAACCGGCTGCAGCTTTCGTGGCGGTTCGGGCTGCTGGCGGGGCGCGGCGAGGCCGATTTCGACCTCGCCGGGTTCGGCGAAGCGGTCAGCCAGGTTGCCGGAAACTGCAACCCCGATCCGCCGTGAACGACCGTGAGGCGAAGGCGGCAACGGCCGAGCTCGCCGTTCCCGGTGATGCTGATCGGCTTCAAACCTTTGTTCTAATACATGTCGTTGCCTCAAAAACGCACTTTGGGGCGACATCATCAAACGGCGTTGCTGACCCAGCGGAGCACGTTGGTCCAAAGCCGCGCATAGCCGGGCCATTCGACAAAACTGTTCGGCAGCCAGTGCGGTCCGATGTCCGACGTCCAGACCAGCGTGCGCCCTTCGCCGTGGCGCCCGGTGACCAGCAGGGGATGGCCGCCCTGGTCCTGCGGCAGCCGCGCCAGAACCTCGAC
Organism: Mesorhizobium sp. M7A.F.Ca.US.005.03.2.1; assembly: GCF_003997795.1. Lineage (NCBI taxonomy): Bacteria > Pseudomonadati > Pseudomonadota > Alphaproteobacteria > Hyphomicrobiales > Phyllobacteriaceae > Mesorhizobium > Mesorhizobium sp. M7A.F.Ca.US.005.03.2.1. Next base: position 3,127 of record NZ_RZRP01000063.1, read on the forward strand.
ATCGTCGCGATCGCGGGCGACGACCTCGTTGGCACCGAGCAGCAGCGGCCATTCGCCCTCAATGCCGGCAAAAAGCGGATGGTCTCTTGAGCCAGTGATCTCGGGACGAAAGCCCTCCGGAATTTCGAGACGGTCATCATTGGGAAGGCAGGTCACCGGCAGCGCCTCCTCGACCGCCGTGCGATGCCAGCGCGCCTTGCCGTCAATGCCTTGGAAGCTGAAGTAACCGCCGATCATGATCAGGCCGCCGCCGGCCAGCGTCCAGTCGCGCAGGAGCTTGAGCCGGTTCGGCACTGTCTTGCCGTGCAGCCAGACATCGGGATGAAGCAGCAGCGAGTTTGCGCCAATGTCGGACAGGATGATCGTCCTGTATTGCGACAGCCCTTCCATGGTGAAAGGCAGCTTCTCGACGGCCTCATGAGCGGGCATGTAGTCGAGATCGAATTCGCTGTCCTTCAAGGCGTCGACCAGGGGCGTTGCCCCGAGATGGAAGGTGACGCTGCCGAACTGGTCGAACCCCTTGTAGTGGGTCGCCGAACTCACCCAGCTTTCGCCGACAAGAAGGACTTTTGTTTTCGCCATGATCATACTCTCCTGATTCCGCCAGTCGCTTGTTCTAGCCGGCTTCGCCCGCCCCGATCTCTGGGATCGCGTGGTCGGGGTCGGCCGGCGTTGGCGCCGGCCCTGCCATCTCAGATCAGCAGCAGGCCCTTCATGCTGGCATATCCCTTCCGCCCGATGATGATGTGGTCGTGCACCGCGATGCCCAGCCGCTTGCCCGCGTCGATGATCTCCTTCGTCATCTCGATGTCGGCGCGCGATGGCGTCGGGTCGCCTGACGGGTGATTGTGGACCAGGATAATGGCAGTCGCCGAGAGTTCGAGCGCCCGCTTGATCACTTCTCGCGGGTAGACAGGCGTGTGGTCGACAGTACCCGTCTGCTGCACCTCGTCGGCGATCAGCGCGTTCTTTTTGTCGAGGAACAGGATGCGGAACTGCTCGCGCGCCTCGAAGGCCATTGCTGAGCGGCAATAGTCGAGGAGCTGCTGCCAGGACGAGAGGATCTCGCGGCCGTGGACCTCGCCGCGTGCCATGCGCTGCGCCGTTGCGGCGAGGATTTTCAGGTCGAGTGCCACCGCAGGGCCGATGCCCTTGACCTCCTGCAGCAGGCCCACCGGGGCGCCAAGCACTTCGGCCAGCGTGCCGAAGCGTGCCAGCAGCGCCTTGGCCGCCGGTTTGGTGTCGGCACGAGGGATCAGGCGAAAGAGCAGAAGTTCCAGAAGTTCGTAATCGGGCAGGGCATCCGGACCCGCCAGGGCAAAGCGCTCGCGCAAGCGGTCGCGATGGCCGAGGTAATGCGGCTTTTCGTCGAGCGTCGCCTTGGCTTTCGCAGCAGGCCGCATCGGCGCTTCGGAGAAGAAACTCCGCTCGTCATCGTCGCTTGTGTTCCCCATACCCCGCCCACATTGCTCCGGCACAGACATTAGAGCTGTTCTGGCCTGGATTGAAACAGTTCCGTTCTCCGATCGCGAGACGATCCACGGCAGATCGTGGCAGCCCACTGTCAGCCTAGGGCCTCCCTATACGGCAAGATGAAACCACGATTGCGCAACAAAACTTAACATCACTTAACGCATGCGGCCACTTTCACCTGACATGGTGACGCCACCGGAGGCTCTTTGCCTCGCTATACTGGAGCACGCATGTTCGCCAAAATTGACTCTGGACTATTTGCCGGCCGGGCATCTCTTGCGGTCATGGCAATCCTGCTTTCAGCCCATTCGGACGGCGCGCTGGCGGCAGATGCCATTGCGGTGAATTCCGATGATTTTACCCTGCCGCCCGAGCCTTCCCGTTTCGGGCGCTTCGAACAGAAACTGTCCGACTGGCACGTCGTGCTCGGCGGCGGCGCCATCATCGTCCCCAAATACGAGGGCAGCAATGAATTCAAGATCATGCCGGTGCCTTTCGTCACGGCGACATTCCTCGACACGGTGACGATCGATCCGACTGGTGCCAACATTGCCGTTTATGAACAAGGACCGTTCGCCTTCAGCGCGCGGCTTGGCTATGAGATGGGCCGCAAGGAAGACGACTCCGACCATCTGCGCGGCTTGGGGGATGTCGACATGGGCGCGACGGTCGGCGTGAAGGCAGCGGCGAAGTTCGGTCCGGCCGAAATATTCGCGCAGCTGGACAAGACCATCGGCGGCAGCGATGGCCTGGAGGGCAGGGTGGGGATCGAGGTGACCCGGCCTCTGTCTCAATCGTTGATGATCGGCGCCAGCGCGTCCGCCGTGTTCGCCGACGAAAACTACATGCAGGCCTATTTTGGCGTCACGCCCGAGCAATCGGCTCGCTCGGGGCTGGCGCGCTATGATGCCGGCGCCGGTTTGAAGCGCGCCGATTTTTCGATTTCCGCCACATATATGCTCGACGAGAACTGGATGGTGCGCGGCGAAGCGGGGGTCGGCGTTCTCTTGGGTGACGCTGCCGACAGCCCCGTCGTCGTCGAAAAGATCCAGCCTTCAGGGATGCTTCTCGTCGGATATCGGTTCTGACGCCTACCCAGGGCACCAAATGCAAGCTGGACAAGCTCCGGAATGGCACAGCAACGGCACCAAAGCGATTTGAGCGCCGAATCCAGGTCGGCAAGGCAAGGTTCGCGCATCCTCATTGTCGAAGACGATCTGGAGATCGCGCGCATGCTGGGCGACACGCTCACCGACAACGGCATGACCGTGGAAATTGCCGAGAGCGGCGTCCAGATGAATGCCGCGCTTCGCACCCAGAAATTCGATCTCATCGTGCTCGATGTCATGTTGCCGGGCGAAAACGGTCTCAACATCTGCCGCCGCCTTCGTGCCGCAACCAACATTCCGATCCTGATGCTGACCGCGCTCGGCGAGGAAATCGACCGCATCTTCGGGCTGGAAATCGGCGCGGACGACTATGTGACGAAACCGTTCAGCGCGCGTGAACTGACGGCCAGGATACGGGCGCTGCTGCGCCGTACAGCCTATGATCCCGACGAGCGGGACTGGTCGAAGGTGCTTCGTTTCAACGGCTGGCGCCTTGATCCCATACGCCGGCAATTGCATGACCCCAACAATGCGCGGGTGACGACCACGACGCATGAATTCGACCTGTTGCTTGCGTTTTGCCGCAACGCAGGCCGGGTTCTCTCGCGCGAGGAACTTCTGGGCGTAACCCATGCCGGGCTCGCGGGGCCGATCGAGCGTAGCGTCGATGTCCATATCAGTCGAATCCGCAGGAAGATCGAAAAGGATGCGCGCGATCCGGTGCTTTTGAGGACCGTTCGGTTGGGTGGCTACATCTTCACCGCGACGGTGGAGGAAGCATGAGGGATTTCATCCGCCGTTTCTTGCCACAGTCCGTGCGTGGGCAGTTTGTGGCAATCATTTTCATCGCGGTGATCGTGATCATGTTCGTCGGTTCGGTCGTCGAGAGTTTCATAGAGAACGCCGATCTTCCCGCCGCGGAAGATAACGCCAGGCGTGCGGCCGTTGTTGCTGCCTTGTTGCAAGAAACGCCGGCGCAGGCGCGTGGCGCAATTCTGGCGACAGCAAAGCGGGCCGGCTTTGATTTCGAGATATTGCCCAAGGACCGGATAACCGGCATTGCCCAATCCTATCTGCAATGGCGAAGTGTCGAATGGCTTTTGCGTATCGACAGGGGGACGGTTGAGGGACGCTGGATAAGGGTCGGCGGCCGATACGCGTTTGTCATCGACCTCGACCAGCAGGACGTCCTGGCCCATTTCGGCATGCCCGATTCCTGGCTGACATCGGGCCTCGTCCGTGCCTCGTTCTATAGGTTCATGGCTTTCGTTGCCTTGCCCGTGCTGATCTGGCTGTTTGCGGTTTGGGCCGTGACTGATCCGTTGAAGCGCATCTCGGCGGCAGTCGGTTCGGCCGAGATCGAGAATGGCGACCAGCTCTTCGTCGAACACGGCTCCATTGAAATGGTGGGGTTGGCGCGCGCCCTGAACAGGATGAGGACGCGTATCCGCACGATGATCGAAAACCGCACGCGCATGTTGCGCAGCGTCAGTCATGATCTGCGCACGCCTTTGACGCGGCTGCGGCTTCGCGCCGAGCGCATGGATGATGGCCCAATCCGAACCGCAATCCTGTCCGATGTCCAGCACATCGAAATCTTGATCGATGAGACCCTTACCTACCTGCGCAACGATGTTTCGACGGAGAAGCTGCAGCGCGCCGATATTGCCAGCGTTCTGCAAACCGTCTGCGCCGAATTCTCTGATGTCGGATTTCCTGTCTCATATTCCGGGCCGGACCGGCTTCTGGGCTGGTGCAAGCCCAATGCATTGGCGCGTGCGATCGCCAATCTTTGCGACAACGGGGTCAAATTCGCTGGCAATGTCACTGTCGCCTTGACAGCGACCGGCACGGCGGCGCGCATCACGGTAGGGGACGACGGGCCGGGTATTCCGATGACGGCACGTGCCCGTGTTTTCGAACCATTCTTCAAGGAAGATGCGTCGCGCGGCATTGCGTCGAAGCATGGCTTCGGTCTGGGCCTCTCGATCGTTGCCGACATCGTCCAGGGGCACGGCGGTAGGATCGAATTGGAGGACAACCAGCCCAGCGGACTGGTCGTTACCATCGACCTGCCGAATGCCGCGGATGTGCAGTCGGCATAGACGGCCTCCCGCCGGGTAAGGTGCGCTCTAAGCCGGCAGGCCGGGGCGATCGAGCTTTTTGGGCGACAGCGTGAAAATCTCGCACCCTGTGTCGGTCACGCCGATCGTGTGCTCGTACTGCGCCGACAGCGAGCGGTCGCGCGTCACCGCGGTCCAGCCGTCCGACAGAACCTTCACGTGCGGCCGGCCCAGATTGATCATCGGCTCGATGGTGAAGATCATGCCTGGCCGCATCTCGACGCCTTCATTGGCGCTGCCGTAATGCAGGATGTTCGGCGCGTCATGGAACAACTGGCCGACGCCGTGGCCGCAGAAGTCGCGCACCACCGAGCAGCGCTCGCCTTCGGCAAAGGTCTGGATGGCGGCGCCGATGGCGCCGGTGCGGGCGCCCGGCCTGACCGCCGCAATGCCGCGCATCAGGCATTCATGCGTGACTTCGAGCAGCCGCTCGGCGGCGCGCTTGATCGTGCCGACCGGATACATGCGCGAAGAATCGCCGTGCCAGCCGTCGAGGATGTAGGTGACGTCGATGTTGACGATGTCGCCATCCTTGAGCGGCTTGTTGTCGGGAATGCCATGGCAGACGACATGGTTGATCGAGGTGCAGGATGATTTCGTGTAGCCGCGATAGTTGAGCGTCGCCGGCAGCGCGCCGTGGTCCATGCCGAATTCGAAGACGAAGCGGTCTATTGCTTCGGTGGTGACGCCGGGCTGGACCATCGGCACCAGCTCATCGAGGCAGCGCGCGGTGAGATCGCATGCCTTGCGCATGCCGGCAAAGCCGTCCTCGCCATAGAGGCGGATCTGGCCGGTATTTCTGAGCGGGGCCGTGGCAGCGTCGAGATAGGTGACCATTTTGTCCGTGTAGCGGGTAGGGCCCTGCAGGAGAGCCGACGTGAAGATCTCCCCAGATTTGGCACTTGAGGGCAAAAGGTTCAAGGAAGAACTGCCCGATGCACCCGCACAGTTCGAGATATTCGCCTTGCATGGGCGGTTCAGCGACCCAAGTGACGACACATTTCTGGGCCAAAAGCCGGTCAAAGCAACTTTTGACGACGAACGGCGTTGCTGCGGTGGCGCCAGTTCGGGAGACAGGAAATGGACAGACTGCAATTCGAGGTGCCGGTGCGCATAGCGCCCGCGCCCGGCCTGCCGGTCGAGGAGATCTACGGGGTCGAACAGGCGCTCGATTTTCTCCAGGACTGGCCTGCGCGCCGTCAGGGCCCGATCTACCAGAAAGCCTTCAACGCCTGCTTTGGGGCCACGGTAGACGTGGTCAAGACCGAGGATGCTTGCCGGGCGTTCATGGCGTTTTGCCGGGCCAGCGGACTGATGGCCAGGGACATGATGACGCCGCGCAAGCGCGGCGGTGAGGCGAGGGCGCTCCAGGCCTGAGGGCCGCCGCCGTTTCGCCTGCCCCCCACTGCAACCAATGAAGCGCGTTTGACGCACAGGCGATGTCGCGAGCGTATCGTTGCGTCCCCGCACCCACGTCAGCGCCGTTAAGCTTCCGTTTCCACCTTCCCGGCTACGCCATTGCTTGTTGGCAATGGTTGATTCGTTGCGTCAGTCTCATGGTTCGGAAGATGTCCCCAGAAAAAATCCGTGCATTCCCGATCGACCGTCAGGTATTCTTGGTCAGAGAGGTTGCCGCCAAGCTCGGCAATCTGCATGGCGAGCCCGCCACCTCGTTCTGGAGGGCCAAGGCGTCGGAGTTGCTCGATCTCGTCGTCGGATCGGGCAGGGACAGAACGGCAGCCGGCGACGAAGTGCGCAGGTTCTTCCTGGCCGTACAAAGAGAGATGTCGGCCGGGGTGGTTGCGGAGCCGATGCCGATTCTTTCCGCTTGAAGAAATCCTGCACAGCTTTGGCTTCCCACTGCATTCTCCAATAGTGCGAGCAGCAATATATCGGTGTTTGCTGCCTTCGACGGCAAGTTCGCTGATCGGGTGCGAACCCATGGCTGCCTATCGCAGGCGGATGCTCTAGGACATCGATGCTCTCTCTCGCCGCCTCCCGCTGGCCCTAGCCCTTCTCGCTTGCCAGGAAGTGCGCTCGCGCGTTGATCAGCCAGCGAAGCACTTCTTTTTTGAAGCCAATGGACCACTGCTCAAAAATGCACCGAACTTTTTAGCCATTCGTTCATTTATGCGTGCTTTCTAATCTAAGCCATGGCCTTGAATAGCTTCACCCGTGTTCGGCTTGTAATGGACGCCATGCGCCGGAGCACGGGCGCAAATGTCGCCACCATTTTTGCCCTCACCTTGCCGGTCGTTGTCGGCGCTGCGGGCTTCGGCGTCGAGACCTCCTATTGGTACTACAACAGCCTGAGATTGCAGGCGACGGCCGATGCAGCCGCCTATGCCGGAGCGCTCGAACAGATTTCGGGTTCCGACAAGCCGACGATCGTCGCGGCTGCGACCCAGTCCGCGGCGTCGAACGGGCTGGGCTCGGGCACGATCGTCGTCAATACGCCGCCCGCGTCCGGACCGAATACGGCGAAAAAAGCGGTCGAGGTGATCGTCGGCCAGAAGCTCGACCGGATGTTCACCCTGATCTTCACACAGGAAAAGGTTCCCGAACAGGCGAGGGCGGTGGCCGTTATTACCGATGCCTCGAGTGCTTGCATGCTCGCGCTCGATCCGTCCGCGTCGCAGGCGGTGCTGTTTTCCGGCAGCACCAGCGTTAAGCTCACCGGCTGCTCGGTCATGTCCAATTCCATCGCCTCCGACGCCATCAAGCTTCAGGGCGCGGCCGGTCTGCAGGCCGATTGCCTGATATCGGCGGGCGGTGTCTCTCTCAGCAATCCCGTCACCACCGTCTGCGCGGCCCCGATCACCCAGGCACTGCCCGCCGGCGATCCCTTTGTCGACCTGCCGGCCCCGGTGGCCGCGACCCCCTGCCTGAACGACAACAAGGCGACGCTCGGTCCAGGCACCTATTGCAGCGGCATGAACCTGAAGGGCAACGTCACGCTTTCGCCCGGCGTTTATGTCGTCCAGGGCAATCTCAAGATAAACGCCAACGCGGCCATCACCGGCGCCGGGGTGACCATCTTCATGTCCGGCAGCTCGACCGTCAGCATGAATGGCAATGCGTCCGTGAAGCTCAGCGCGGCGACTTCGGGCACCTACTCAGGCGTTCTGTTCTACGGCGACAGGACCGGCATGAGTGCATCCAGCACATTCAACGGCACAGCGGACTCGCTTTTGACCGGGGCCATCTATTTCCCCAAGCAGCAAGTGAGCTATCTTGGCAACTTCTCGGGCAATGGCGGCTGCACCAGGGTCGTCGCAAATACGATTCAATGGTCCGGTAATTCAACCATCAATCAGGATTGCTCGAGCCTCGGAGTGCCCAACATTCCAGCCGCGCGGTCCGTGGCACTGTCCGAGTAGCTCCGTGGGGCGCCGGTCGATGCCGATCCTCGGCGATGATTCGGGCGTTGCGGCAGTCGAGTTCGCGATGGTGCTGCCCATTCTGTGCCTGGTGCTGCTTGGTATTCTGGACGGCTGGTCCTACATAACGAGTTCACTGTCGATGCGCGCCGGTGTGAAGACGGCCGCGAACCTGGTCATGAGCGGATCGACCGATGATGCGGCGACCCAGGCCCTTGCCATTGCGAGCTGGGAAAATCGGCCGGAAGACGGCCAGGTCACGCTAAGCCACATCCGTATGTGCGGGACGACCGTGGTCGACGCTTCCACCATGTGCAGTGGGCCGAAGGTGCCGTCGATCTATGTCCAGATACAGGCATCGGGCACCTGGGTGCCGCCAATTGCCTTCGGCGCCTTTGCCGCTCCCACCGTCATAGGTCACCAGGAGATGATCCGTGTCCGCTAGGGTAAGCGCGTTGCGGCGGGATCGATCGGGCGGGGCCGGGCTGGAGTTCGCGCTGATCGCCCCCTTCCTTGTCATGCTGCTGTTCGGAATATTCGCCTTTGGCTGGTCGATGCACTCGGTCTCCAGTGTTCGCTATACGCTGGAGACGTCAGCGCGCTCGCTGCAGCTTAAGAACACGCTGACCCAAGCCGACATTCAATCGATCGCCACGCAGAAATTGCAGGCCTTGGGGTTCAAGGACGTGAACGTCACGATCGCCATCGACCCGGTGAGCGGTGGCTTCCGCATGGCGCATCTGACCGCCGCCTATGCCTTCGTCATCGACTTCCCCTACTTCAGTTCCTTCCCGATCAACTACGCGACAACCGTTACCGTGCCGCTGCTTGGCAGCGGCTAGGCTGTGGCCTGATAGCCTCGCGCGCTGGGGCTCTGCTTACTTGTACGCCTTGAGCGTGATCAGCCCACCGAGAATGGCTATAGCTATCAGGATCAGCGCCCACGACACGATGTTGTGCGACAGACGCCTCCGTCGGCCGCGCAGGGCGCGGTCGCGCCAGCGTTTGGCCTGATCAGCTCCTATGTTTAGTTTATCCATGCCCTTCTCCCCACGAGCAGAATGCGACTCATGCCGGCTGGTGTCCAGATGGCACCGGTTTGGCGGTCGTGGCGCAAGCTTGGCACTCGGCCTGCTTTTTATGGCACGGGGCTAGCTAATATATTCGTTAGTGCTAATATTAAGATTACGTTACGTCATGTTCGACCATCTGTCGGGTGCAATGTGGGGGTTCCAATGAGAGTGGCTGTATTGTGCGCGGCTGTTGTTTTCGCTGCGACCGGTGTCGCTGTTGCCAAGGAAAAGAAGGCGGCGGTCAGTGACGCTGCCGCCTTGTGTTCCACGAAACCGTCGACCAAGAAGCCCGTTGCAAATCTGGACTGCGGTTTCACCGGAACCGCCAAATCGGAAGACAGCGGCGCAAAGGCAGAGCCGCGTCTCGGATACGACTCCAATCCGTGGATCATAACAGGCTTTTGACTTTGCACTGTCGGATGCCGGTTGAAGCGCTGAAGAGGGTCGTCTTGAGCGGCGCGCGACCCGTTCTCATGTAGGCTCCCGCACGCAAACCAGGCAAATAAATACGGACTTGCCACTCGGGGCTTCGCCCCGTTGTCGCAATGCCGTGAAAGCCCAACTCGACCGTGCAATAAAAAGCCCGCCACGGGGGCGACCTGCGGCGGGCTCTTGGAGCGGCTACATCCCTTAGGAATCGACCACTTTGTAGCAGGATTATGACCCGTATGGCCGCGTTGGCCTATGGTGTGATCGCGGAAGACTGCGCGTCAGTTGAAGAGAGCAGCAGAGAGCCAAGCGAAATTGCCGACATTGGGAGGGAGGTTTGCGCCAAACGCAAATTTTTCTGGTACGCCCAAGGGGAATCGAACCCCTGTTACCGCCGTGAAAGGGCGGTGTCCTAACCGCTAGACGATGGGCGCGCTCAGACGAAGCGGCTTATACTGGCGTTGTGCGCAACCGGCAACCCGTCAGGTGCCACCTTGGACAACTTTTTTCCAGGCCTGCCAAATCAACGGTTTGCCGAGGGTTGGCAGGCTTTGACGATTAGCGGCGACACCCATCGTTTCGTCATCCACGGGCGGAGCAAGGAGCGCTCCGTCGCGAAGACCCGAGGATGACGAAGTTGGGGACGCTTCGGCCTATCTCGAATGTTCAGGAGGCTGGAACGATATTGCCGGAACGGCCTTGGCGGCTGACAGGCGTAGGCCGTCAAATAGCGCTACTAGCCGTCACCGCCGCTGCGCCGGCGGCAGCGCCAGTTCCAGTCGCGCTCGGGACCGACGTCGACGTGAACCGATTCTGTGTGGCAGTATGTGCCGACACCGCCGCGACCGGGCATGCTTCTGATGTAGCTCGCCAGTTCCCATTTCGAAACGCCGGGAACCTGGATGTCGGCGGCGGCGCAATACATGTGCAGCGAATTCTTGGCGCCGTTGGCGCGCCGATTGCGGGCCGGGTCGCGATAGCCTGACGTCACCGTCATCTTGCGGCCGTAGTGGCCTTCGATCGTCTTCAGCACGCGCACCAGCGACGGTTTCAGGCAGGCCACATCGACGCTCTCGTTCTGCTTGAGCAGCCCGTTGGGCGCCAGCCGGGCCATGCCGGCGGCGGACGCAACCTGATAGGAGCCGCCCACTGGCCCCTCATCCTCGTTGAGGTCGACGTCGCTTTCGTCATCGAGGCCGGACTTGCGCTTGATCTCGAACAGGGCCGTCTGGCGCACGCCGGGCAGGGCATCGCTGCCGGTGATGTGACCGCTATCGCCACCGAGCGAAGCCAGCTGTACCGGCTTGGCC
>NZ_RZRP01000640.1:0-3729 GCF_003997795.1 Mesorhizobium sp. M7A.F.Ca.US.005.03.2.1
GCCGATTTCGAAGCCGCGCCGGATCTCCGAGATCATGAAGGCGGGCACCAGGATGCGCAGGTCGACGGTGTCGCGCGAAACGGTCTGGCCGCGCTCGCGGGCGAGATCGGCGAAGAGGTCGAAATCCTTGTCACGCACATTGTGCAGCATGAAGGTGCGGAACGGATCGGAAATCTTGTCGAAGGCTTCGGTCTGGGTGATCTGGTTGTCCATCAGCGGCTTGACGCCGGTGTTCCAGGCCTGATCGAAGGTCGGCGCCATGACATAGAAGGTCATGAACAGCGACAGCGAAATCAGGATGAGGTTTGCCGGTGTCGACTGCAGGCCGATGCCGGCGCGCAGGATCGAGAAGGCGATGACGAAGCGGGTGAAGCTGGTCACCATGATCAGCAGGCCCGGCGCGACCGACAGAACAGTCAGCAGGCCGAACATCTGGATGATGTAGCCGACGGTGGTGCCGTCAGCCTTGCCGATGCCGCCGAGATCGAGCTGCTGAGCCGCCGCGATGGAGGTGGCGGCGGCGATCATGGCGGTGGCGAGAAGGAACTTTCTCATTCGAGCAGCAATGTCCTGATGAGTACCTGTTTGGCGTGACCCTGGCTGCGGATCGCGGCGCGTTCTTCGAGGTCGGCCTTCAGGTGCTGGTAGCCGCTGGCTCCCTCGATCTGATGCATCTTCAACGTGCGCACCAGGGCCAGGAGATCTTGGTGGATGTCATCCGACATTGCCTGTGGCTGCGGCGCGTCATAGACGACGGACACCTCCATCCTGATCCAGGTGCCGGCAGGCGAGGCGATGTTGGTGGTGATCGGCGCCAGCACGACAAGCATCGGGCCCAGGCCTGGTTGCTCGGCTGCGGCGGGCTGCATGATCTTACCTTCGTTCTCAGGCGCGACCGGTACCGAGGCCGGTGCGCCGACGCCCTTGAGATAACCGCCGGACATCCAGCCCACGCCAATGGCGGCCGCCGTCACAAGCAGCAGCATGCCGGCCTGAATGACAGGGGAGGGACCCTTGCGCGGCTGAACCTGTTCAATATTTGCCACGGCGCCCTGCCCCGATCCTAGAACGGAAGAACCTGGTCGAGGATCTGCTGGCCGTAGGCAGGTTGCTGGACCTCGGTGATGCGACCGCGTCCGCCGTAGGAGATGCGGGCCTCGGCGATGCGTTCGTAGGGGATGGTGTTTTCGGCGCCGATATCGGCCGGCCGCACGATGCCGGCGAGCGTCAGCACCCTGAGCTCGGCATTGACGCGCACTTCCTGCGATCCGGTGATCATCAGATTGCCGTTGGGCAGCACATCGGTGACGATCGCCGCGACATTGAGTTCAAGCGTTTCCGAGCGCTTGATCTCGCCGTCAGCCGTCGTGTCGGTGGTGGAGCTGAGAGCCCCGGCGCCCTTGCCGGCGGTGCTCCACTTGTCCCACTGCGCGCTGAGGTCATAACCGAGCTTGCGATTGGCGGTGCGGCTCCTGTCGTTCTGGTTCTTGAAGTTGGCGCGATCGTTGATCTTGATCTTGACCGTCAGGATGTCGCCCTGGGACAACGCCCGCGGGTCGGTGAACAGCCGGCTCTGGCGGTCGTCCCACAACGAGAATTTCTTGACCGGCACTGGCGGCGTTTGCGGATATCGATAGAGCGAGCCGGTGCTGCCGCCATCGATGCCGGAGCCGACCGGGGACAGGGCCGGCTCTCTGCCGACCTCCTTGAGGTTGGTTCCGCAACCGGACAGCATGGTAACCGCGCACAGGACAAGCATCTTCCGGATCATGACGGATCTACCCTTCGGGCTGCGCTGGCCATAATGCCGGTGAGCGTTGCCGCCGCCTTCTGGTCCATTTCGTTGAGGATGACGCTCGCCTTGCGTGAATCGAGCTTCATCAATATAGCCGCAGCCAGGTCGGCGTTGACGATGGCCAGCCGCTCGGCGGCGGCGTCGGGTTTCATACCGGCGTAGATCTGGACGACGCCGTCCTCGGCCCGGGCCAGGAAAACCTCGCGCCGCTTCAGCCAGGTCTCGTATTCAGCTTTCTTTGCATCAAGAGCTTTCATGCGCTCGTCAATGCCAGCCTGGAGCTGCTTCAGTTCCTGCGCCTGCAGGACATAGCGGCGGTCGCGGGCGGCGTCGGCGATGTTTGAGCAGAAGCGCTCGATCTCGCTTTGGTCCGGCGCCTTTTCCCGTGTCAGTTGCTGCGGCGCCGCCGCCACCTGTGCTCCCGGCAGGACCTGGCGGAACGTCTCCTCGCCGCGCGCGGTGCCGCCGGCAAAGGGCAGAGCCGCGAGAAAAGCGGTCGCAAGCAGGATCGCGGCTTTGCGGTGTCTGTCGTGGCGTGGGAAGGAGCGCTTCATCGGCATCGCCTATTGCAGAACCAGGTCGGCCTGCAGGGCCCCGGCCGACTTGATGCCCTGCAGAATGGCGATGATGCCGTCCGGCTTGACGCCGAGGCGGTTGAGGCCGGAAACGAGGGTCTGGAGATCGGGTCCGTCAAGCACGGCAACGCGGGCGTCGGGCCGGCTGGCGTCGATGGCGGTGAACGGTTCGATCGCGGTCTCGCCCTTGGAGAAGGGTTCGGGCTGCACGACGCGCGGCGCTTCGGTGATGCGCACGGTGAGCGTGCCGTGGCTGATGGCGACCCGTGAGATCTTGACGTCATTGCCGATGACGATGGTGCCGGTGCGCTCGTCGATCACGACACGGGCCGGCGTGTCGGATTCGACCACCAAATTCTCGATTTCGGCATAGAAGCGCGCCGCCGAGACACCCTTCGGCCTTCTGATCTGGACGGTGCGCGAATCGCGCTCGGCCGCCACCCGCATGCCGAAGCGCTGGCCGGTGTAGTCGTTGATGGCATCCGCGATGCGGATAGCGGTCGAGAAATCGGGATTGCGCAGCTGCAGCGTCAGGATCGCCTGATCGTCGAATTCGGCTTGGACAGCACGCTCCACGATGGCGCCGTTGGGCACGCGGCCGGCGGTCGGCACGCCTTGCGTCAGCTGCTCGGCCTGTCCTTGCGCGGTAAAGCCGGACACGATGACCGAGCCCTGGCCGACGGCATAGATTTCGCCGTCCGCCGCCTTCAGCGGCGTCATGATCAGCGTGCCGCCGGAAAGCGAGGTCGCGTCGCCCATCGAGGAGACGTCGATGTCGATGCGGGCGCCCGACTGCACGTAGGGCGGCATGTTGGCGGTGACGATGACGGCGGCGACATTCTTGGCGCGCGCGCTGCCGCCTTCGGTGGCGATGCCGAGGTTTTCGAGCATCGCGCGGATCGACTGTTCGGTGAATGGCGAGTTGCGCAGGCTGTCGCCCGATCCGGCAAGGCCGATGACCAGGCCGTAGCCGACGAGCTGATTGTCGCGCGAACTCTGCAGCTGGGCGATGTCCTTGATACGCGAGGCGACCTGGCCCGGCGGCAGCGAACTCGGCCCGGTCGAAACCCGGAACATGCGGCTTGTGGTGGCCGGATCATATTCGGGATCGTTGTAGACGCCGCCATTCTTGGCGGCGAGCTCGCGCTTGGCCTTCGGCGTCAGGCCGTCGGCCAGCGCCGGCTGCAGGCCAAGCACGGCTGCCAGGATCAAGGTAAGCCCGCGCATCATGAAGCGCTGACCTGGATGGTTCCATCCGCCATCACCGTGCCGGACAGGATTTTGCCGCTGTCGATGTTGCGAACCTTGACGAGGTCGCCCGCGGCTCCTGGTTGCAGCGTTACGGCGGTCGCCGAGATC
>NZ_RZRP01000641.1:0-3727 GCF_003997795.1 Mesorhizobium sp. M7A.F.Ca.US.005.03.2.1
GTATAGGGCAGATCGGCCTCCTTGATCGCGTCGAACACTGCTCGCTTGAGGTCGAGTGGCGGGATCGAGCCCGGTGCGGCGGCGGCGAAGTCGAGGCCGAAGCCGGCGGAAGGGACATAGCGGGGAACGCCGGCATCGCTCAGCGCCCGCACCAGCGTCATCTCGCTGGCCGAATGCACATGCACCGAGCTGATGACGCGGTCCACCGCACTGGCGGCGCGGACAAGGCTGTCATAGTCGTCGAGATCGCCGACGTGGATTTTGGCGCCGAGTTCCTTCAGCGAATGCAGCCGCTCTTCATCGCCGGCTGTTGCCGGACGAACCAGAACGTGCAGGCGATCGCCATTGCGGGCGCTGGCCTTCGCCATCTCGCTGCCCAGCAGCCCCGTCGCGCCGATGATCAGGGTGCTGGTCATATCGACCTCCCATTGCGCAGGATGGAGCCGTCCCAGTCGCGCTCGAATCCGATGTCGTGCAAGCGATGGTTCGAGAAGCGTGAAACTTGGCGCAGCATGCGGCGGCGCTCGACGACTGCAGAGGCTCTGAGTGCAAGACCGCTCGTCGCGGCGCTGATGGATTCGAGAATCGGTTTCATGGTTCGTCTCCTGTGGTTCAGTAGGCGCAAGCGTGCCGACGCCGTCCGCAAGGGGACAAGCATGACGATTGCTCACACCGTTTCTGGTCGTTCAGCGCAGCGGCGAGATGGGAAAGCCGATCAATATCTGCTGCTACCCCTATAGATTGGACATTTCCGGGCTGGACGACAAACGACTCTTTGTGCAGGATTTGTGAGCAACACTCACAGGTGGACCATGCCGCGCAGACTACCGCCCCTCACTGCCCTGCCCGCCTTCGAGGCTGCCGCCAGGCATCTGAGCTTCTCCAAGGCTGCGGGTGAGCTCAACGTCACCCATGGCGCGGTCAGCCGCGCCATCCGCAACATCGAGGACAGGCTCGGCATCCAGCTTTTCGATCGGGGAACGAGGTCCGTGCGCCTGACGTCGGTCGGCGCGGCCTACGCATCGGAAGTCAGGACGGCGCTGGACCAGATCGCCGCCGCCACCATCGCCGCCACGCCCGACCGCACGGCAGGCATCCTGAATGTCAGCACATCGGACGGTTTTGCCGGCCGCTGGCTGGTGCCGAGGCTGCATCGCTTCCACCGCGCCAACGCCGACATCGACGTGCGGCTGTCGACCTCGGGCGTACTTTCCGATTTCGTCAGCGACGGCATCGATATCGCCATCCGCTACGGCAAGGGCGGCTATGCCGGCGTGACCGCGGAATTTCTCGCCGACGAAGAGGTCTTCCCGGTCTGCAGCCCGGAACTGCTGCAAGGCGAACATCCGCTGCGCCAGCCCGGGGATCTCCGGCATCACAAGCTGATCCACGACGCCTTTCGCATCGACTGGGCAACATGGCTGCAACAGGCCGGCGTGGACGGCATCGATCCCAAGCGCGGCGTGCGCTTCGATTCCGCCACCTTCGCCGTCGAAGCCGCGGTGCATGGCGAAGGCGTGTTGCTCGGCCGAAGCGCGCTGGTCTCGGACGACCTCGCTGCGGGGCGGCTGGTTCGTCCCTTCGATCTCGCGCTGAAATCCGCCTCGCGCTACTACGTCGTCTACCGTGACGGCGCGCTGCGCCAGAAAAAGATCAAGGCGTTCCGCGACTGGCTGTTTGCCGAAGTGGCCGCCGACTGGGTCGGTGCGACGAAGGATGGCTGATGCGGCAAGGGTTCAATTTGTGAAAGGCACCTCTTCGAGGTCTAGCCCTGCACTACTCCTTCGCGCGAAAAACTTCCGGCACGACGAACACTTCGTCGGCCCGGCCATAGCCTCCGTCGGCGACCTCATCGACCAGCACCATCGTGTAGGGGCGCACGCCCTCACCGAAAAAGTCCACGAACATCGCGGTCGTCCGATGGATGAGGTCTTCCTTCTGCGCTTTGGAGAGGGCCGCTTGCGGTAGCTTGATGTTGGCGAATGGCATGATGTTTCCTTAGCTTTTCGAGTGTGGAAGTCAGGCAGTCAGGAGAGCCAAGCCGGCCTGGTTGCCGCCTCAGACCACGCCGCCATTGGCGCGGATGATTTGCCCGTTGACCCAGAAGCTGTCCGGACCGGCCAGGAACGAGACCAGCCCGGCAATGTCGTCGGGCTGGCCGAGCCGGCCGAGCGGGATCATCTTGCCGATGGCCTCGATCTGCGCCTCGCTCTTGCCGTCCGTGAACAGCGCGGTCTCGATCGGTCCGGGCGCCACCGCGTTGACGGTGACACGGCGCGCGCCAAGCTCCTTGGCCAGGATGTGGGTCATCGCCTCGACACCCGCCTTTGTGGCGGCGTAAACGCCGTAGCCCGACTGATAAAGACCGACGACGCTGCTGGAAAAATTGATCATGCGGCCGCCGTCGCGAAGCCGGCGCGCACCTTCCCGCATGCCGCGAAACACGCCGCCGAGATTGATCGCGATCTGGGTGTCGAACGAAGCATCGTCGGTCTGCGCGATCGGCGAAATCTTCATGATGCCGGCATTGTTGACGAGGATGTCGATGCCGCCGAACGCCTTCTCGCCGGCGTCGAACAGCACGGCGATGCCGTTCGGATTGGCGATATCGGCCTGCACGGCGATCGCCCTGCCGCCGCCGGTCTCGATCGCGCGGACCAGTTCTTCGGCCTCCGCGCGGCCCCGTGCATAGTTGACGACAACGGCGACGCCGTCACGGGCGAGCCGCTGTGCGATGGCGGCGCCGATGCCTTTGGAGGCGCCGGTCACGATCGCGGTTCTGGTTTGATTTGTCATCGAAGTCTCTCCGCGTTGTTGGTGACACGGATATAGGCCAAGCCGAATTCCGGATAATCATCCACCCATTGACATCACTATTCGGGAACTGCGAACAAAGAGCATGGATCGGCTGGACACGATGCGGCTCTTTGTTCGCGTTCTGGAGCGGCGCAGCTTCACCGCTGCCGCGGCCGATCTCGGCCTGCCGCGCTCAACCGCGACGGAAGCCATCCGGCGGCTGGAGGAGCAACTCGGCGCGCGGCTGCTGGAACGAACGACGCGGCAGGTGAACGCCACCCAGGATGGTGAAGCCTACTATCGGCGCTGCCTGTCGATCCTGGCCGAGATCGAGGATGCCGAGGCCGCCTTCCGCAACGCCGAGCCTTTCGGCCTGCTGCGCATCGACGCCAGCACGCTGCTCACCCGCACATTCCTGTTGCCGCGCCTGCCGGCGTTTCTCGACCGCTATCCCCGCATCGACCTGCAGATCGGCCAGAGCGACCGGCTGGTCGATCTCGTGCGTGAAGGCGTGGACTGCGTGATCCGCGTCGGCGAGCCGCCCGACAGCGGCATGATCATGCGGCGGCTCGCGATGATCCGCGAGATCACCTGCGCCAGCCCCGCCTATCTCGAGCGCCACGGCACGCCCGCCTCCCCCGATGCGCTCGATGGTCACCAGGCGGTGGGCTTTGTCTCGTCGCGCACCGGAGAGACCCTTCCGTTCGAATTCACTGTCGCCGGCAATATCCGTGAGGTGCGGCTGCCCGGCCGCGTCGCCGCCAACAATTCCGATACCGCCGCCGACCTGGCGCGGCTTGGCCTCGGCCTCATCCAGGCGCCGCGCTATCGCTTCGACAAAGACCTGGCCGAAGGGACGCTGGTCGAAGTGCTGGCCGATTATCCGCCATCGCCGACGCCGCTGTCGGCGCTCTACCCGCAGAACAGACAG
>NZ_RZRP01000642.1:0-3726 GCF_003997795.1 Mesorhizobium sp. M7A.F.Ca.US.005.03.2.1
GCCTTGACGCCATGCAACTCAAACACCTGTTCGACGCGCTCGACATGGCCTCTCGTCTGATCGAGGTGCTTTTCAAATCCGGCTTTCAATTGCGGGTCGGTTGCCTTGTCGATCATCTTCGGCAGCGCTTTCTCGATCTGCTTTTCGGCGTAATAGATGTCGCGCAGCGTGTGCACGAAGAGATCGTCGAGTGTCTTTATGTCCTTCGAAAAGAAGCCCATGGCCTTACCTTTCATTGCGCTTGGTGTGGATTTCGGCGACGGGGTTTGCGCCGCCAACAAAGACCGGGACGGTTCCCGGCTTGTCTGGTCAACGTGCCGGCACCGAAGGAGTTCCTGATTTCCGAGGGCGGACCCGTTCCCCCTTCTCCAAGGCCTGCGATCCGGTCGGTGGGGAGCCTTTGTCTCGATCACACGTTCTAGTCGCAGAGCAATCGGAACCGAGAAGGGTTGGCGGAATGTATTTCATTGCATTGGCGACTGACTATGACGGCACGCTGGCTCATGATGGGGTCGTCGCCAAGAAAACGCTCACTGCGCTTGAGCGGTTCAAGAAAAGCGGCCGCAAGCTGGTTCTCGTCACCGGGCGTGAGCTGCCCGATCTCAAGGGCGTCTTTCCCGAGCTTAGCCTCTTCGACAAGGTCGTCGCTGAGAATGGCGCGATGATCTACACGCCGGCCAGCGAGGAAGAGCGGGTGATCGCCCCGCCGCCCGAGCCCAAATTCGTCGCCAGGTTGAAGAGGCAGGGCGTCAAGCCGCTTTCGGTCGGACGATCGATCGTCGCGACCTGGGAACCGCATCAAGCGACCGTGCTTGAGGTCATCAAGAAGATGGGTCTCGAACTGGAAATCATCTTCAACAAGGGCGCGGTGATGATCCTGCCGAGCGGCATCAACAAAGCCACCGGGCTCGCCGCGGCCCTTCAGGACCTTCGACTTTCGCCGCACAACGTCGTCGGCGTCGGCGACGCCGAGAACGATCATGCGTTCCTGCAAGCCTGTGGCTGCAGCGTCGCCGTCGACAATGCAATTCCGGCGGTCAAGGATACAGCCAACCTGATCATGCCTGGCGCCCGAGGCAAAGGCGTGGAGCAACTGATCGCAAAGCTGATAAAGCGTGATCACGCGATAGTGCCGAAGCGCCATGACGGCATCGTTCTTGGATCATCTGGCGGCGATGATACCTACCTGTCGCCGAGCGACACGATCCTCATTGCCGGGAGTTCCGGTATCGGTAAATCCACCTTGGCCACCGCGCTGACCGAACGCTTCGTCGAAAGCGGCTTTCAGTTTTGTGTCTTCGATCCCGAAGGCGACTATGATGGCCTCGAAGGCGCCGTTCGCCTGGGAGACGGCTCAAGCGCGCCGACAAAGGCGCAAGTGCTGGATCTGATCGCCAAGGCCGACAGCAATATAGTCGTCAATGGACTGGCCCTGCGGGTCGACGAGAGGCCGGATTTCTTTGCCGACCTGCTGCCTGGCCTCAGCAGTTTCCGCCGGCGCACCGCGAGACCGCACTGGCTCGTGATCGATGAAGCGCATCATCTTCTGCCCAAGCGGCGCGACGATACGCGGGCGGTTCTTTCATTGGAATTGCCTGGCACAATCCTGATCACCGTTCACCCCGAGGCGATCTCGACAGACGCCTTGCGCCTGGTGACAGCCATCATTGCGCTTGGCCCCAAGGCAAAGGACGTCGTGAAGGTCTTCTGCCGTGAAACCGGCATTGAGCCGCCGAAAGTCATCCCCAGCCCGAAAGGTGCGCGCGTGCTGTTCTGGCGGCCGCAGGCAGGCAAAAAAGTCAAGACGGTCAAAGTGGTCGAACCACGTCAGTCACTCAAGCGGCACAGCCGGAAATATGCCGAAGGCCAGCTCGACGAAGCCGGCAGCTTCTATTTCCATGGCCCTGAGAATGCGATGAATCTCAGGGCTCACAATCTGATGATCTTCGCTCAGATCGCCGAGGGCATAGATGACAAGACCTGGGAGTTTCATTTGCGCACCGGCGACTATTCCAAATGGTTTCGACATCAGATCAGGGACAAGGATCTGGCGCGCGAAACCGCCCAGGCGGAAGAGGACAAGACCCTGTCGGCGGAGGAGAGCCGCAAGCGGGTGCTTGATGCCGTGCGCCGCCGTTACACGGCTCCCGCCACAGCCCCGGAGTGACACGCGAGAGCCAAGTCAATCAAGCCAGCGCTGCATGCGAAATTCTTCAGTCAGGCAACGCCGCCACCGCAACAATTTCAACGACGATGTCGGCTTGCGCAAGCGCTGCAACTCCGATCACCTCCGAAGGCGGCGGGTTGTTATAGCTGCAGTGCTTCGGGCAATGCTCGGCAAAGAACTCGTCCAGTACGTCGAGACGAAAATTGGGTGAACTCAGAACGCCGCCATCGGGAAATGGCCCCTTGATGAAGAAGGTCAGCCGGATGAGATAGTCGAGCGCGCTGCCGAGTTCTTCCAGATCTGATTTGATGTTCGCCAGAATTGCGCGCCACTGTGCCGCCGCATCGCCAGTGAATCCCCCTCCTCTCTTTCCGGTCGGATCATAATTTTCGGCGGTTGCCGTATTTCCGCAAAGGTAGACAAATCCCCTTGCTCCGGAGACGACCGTGCCTTTTCCCCACGGCATCAACTTTCCGTTTTTGAATTTCTTATGGGTTACGAGTTCCATGCTTCGTCCAGAACTCTTGATCGTCAGCCTATCAAATCGTCTATTCTGATCGGCAGATCGCGAATGCGCTTGCCGGTGGCATGATAGACGGCACTCGCCACGGCAGCAGCCGTTCCGACATTGCCGAGTTCGCCCAAACCCTTGACGCCGGCAGGGTTGACCTGATGGTCGATTTCGGGGACCAGGATAACGTCGACCTGTTTGATGTCGGCGTTGACCGGTACGAGATAGTCCTGCAGGTCGCGGTTGACGTAGCGCGCGTGTCGCTGATCGATTTCCGTCGCCTCGTGCAACGCCTGGCCGATGCCCCAGATCATGCCACCCATCAGCTGGCTGCGCGCGGTGCGCGTGTTCATGATGCGCCCGGCGGCGAAGGCCCCGACGATGCGCGGGACCCGGATTTCGCGTGTATAGCTGTTGATGCGCACTTCGACGAACTCGGCGCCAAAGGCATATTTGACCGAATCTTCGTCGTTCTCTCCACCATGAAATTCCGACTGTCCGGCATAGAGTTTGCTGAGGGCTTCAGGCGAAGAACCCTTCGGCGCAAACTCGGCATATTCCTCGATGGCGCCGACTTGCATAGCCTTGAAGACATCAGCCAGCTTTGCGGACTTGCCGGTCTCGGTGACGACCTCTTCGTCCTTCAAGTCCAGCTTCGCATTGCCCGAACCGGCCAGCGGAGCCCCCCTGCCCGCAGCGGCGGCGAACAGCTTTCCGCGTATCGCGTCGCAGGCTTTCATGACCGCCGAGCAGACACTGGCGGTCGAGATCGATCCGCCCGACACGGGAGCCGGCGGCAAGGCACTGTCGCCCATCTCGACGCTGATCTTGTCCATGCCGATGCCCAGTCTTTCGGCCGCCATCTGGCCGGCGATGGTGCGAACGCCGGTGCCGATTTCATGGGAGCCGCACTGGATCCGAACCTCGCCGTCGGCGGTGAGACGAACCCGGGCCGCGCAGGGCGCGGCGGCAGTCGGATAGATCGCCGTCGCACAGCCCATCCCGACCAGCCAGTCGCCGTCGCGCCTAGAGCCGACCTTGGGATCGC
>NZ_RZRP01000643.1:0-3723 GCF_003997795.1 Mesorhizobium sp. M7A.F.Ca.US.005.03.2.1
GCGTGTTGATGCCCGACCGCCGCTTCATCTATGTCGCCGACGACGCTGCGTTTCCCTATGGCGCCTGGGAAGAGCCGGCGCTGAGGGTGCATATCCTTGAATTGTTCGGCAAACTGCTTGAGCGGTTTGCGCCGGCCATTTCGGTCATCGCCTGCAACACCGCCTCGACGTTGGTGATCGACGCGCTGCGCGACAGATTTCCCGAGCATCCTTTTGTCGGCATGGTGCCTGCGATCAAGCCGGCGGCGGAACGCACGCGCTCAGGGCTGGTTTCGGTGCTGGCGACGCCTGGCACCGTCAAGCGCCAGTACACGCGCGACCTGATCAGCAAATGGGCGCAGAAATGCCATGTCCGCCTGGTCGGCAGCGACAGGCTGGCGGGACTGGCTGAGATCTACATGCGTGAGGGCTTCGTCGATGAGGAGGCCGTGCGCGCCGAGATCGCGCCATGCTTCGTCGAACGTGATGCGCTGCGTACGGATATCGTCGTGCTCGCCTGCACACACTACCCCTTTCTGGCCAATCGTATGCGCAAGACGGCGCCTTGGCCGGTCGACTGGCTCGACCCCGCCGAAGCGATCGCGCGCCGGGCGCTGTCGCTTCTCGCCGACATCGATCCGAGCGGTCGTGGCGAGATGTTGCCTGAAGGGCCCGACCTTGCCGTCTTCACATCGAAAAGAGCCGATTTCCCCACCCGCCGCCTGATGCAGGGGTTCGGGTTGGCGATGTCGTGATTGCGAAGCGGAACATCACGGCAGTCGTTGCGTTTTCTCCTGATGCCAACGGGAGAAAGAGCCATGCCAGCCACCTCGAAAGCCCAGCAGAAAGCCGCCGGCGCGGCTCTGTCGGCCAAGCGCGGCGAGACCAAGAAGAGCGAACTCCAGGGCGCTTCCAAGGGAATGTACGAATCGATGAGCGAAAAGCAGCTCGAGGAATTCGCCGAGACGAAGCGCAAGGGCCTGCCGGAGAAGAAGTCGAAAGGCTAGAGTGCGGTCCGCCGTTCAAGGGAAACGCCGAAGAACACGAGCCGGAATCAAACGCCCGCGGCCAAACCGCGGGCTTTGAAGTGATGTCGGCCGCCTGAGACCGGATTGCAGCCTACCAGCGCCCTCTGCACTGCTTGATCTTGTAGCGGATGACCTTCTTGTGGCCGTGCCGCCAGATAATTTTCTTCTTGATCACGATGCGGCAAGCCTGGTGGTGCCGGTGCCCTTGCCAATGCCTGGCCTCAGCCGGCTCCGGTGTCATGACCGCCATGGATCCCGCCAACACAGCGGCTCCTGTCAGGGTAAGGAAGAATTTCTTCATGCGAATGTAGCTCCTCTGCTCCGGTCCCTTCCTGATGCCGCTGGCGCAACCTCCCGCCACATCCGGCACTGTACTCAACCCAGAGACGCTATATCGTCGCCATGGCCTACGCCAGCCACAAGCTTGACACCGGTTAAATCTCCGTTTAATCAGCGCGCCAACACCGGGCCGCAATGCCCGGTGGTTTTCTTTATGTGCGCAAGATGCGTGGAAATCCAATTCTACTATCTTGTTTGAACTGACGTGTCCCGTGGGTTTTCCGCCGCGTTGCGTGGGAAAACCCTGTCAGGTCTCGAAAACGGAGGCCAGAGGAGGGCGCGTTTCCTTCACCCGGACCATGAGGTTCCGGGTGTGTTGTTTTGAAAAGGGAATGCGATGAGCAAGCGCGAATCCGCGAAGTACAAGATCGACCGCCGTCTCGGCGAAAACATCTGGGGCCGCCCGAAGTCCCCGGTCAACAAGCGTGAATACGGCCCCGGCCAGCATGGCCAGCGCCGCAAGGGCAAGCTTTCCGATTTCGGCCTGCAGCTGCGCGCCAAGCAGAAGCTGAAGGGGCACTATGGCGACGTTTCGGAAAAGCAGTTCCGCAAGGTTTATGAAGAGGCTGACCGCCGCAAGGGCGACACCTCGGAAAACCTGATCGGCCTGCTCGAGTCGCGTCTCGACGCGGTCGTCTACCGCGCCAAGTTCGTGCCGACCATTTTCGCCGCCCGTCAGTTCGTCAACCACGGTCACGTCAACGTCAACGGCAAGCGCGTCAACATCGGCTCGTACCGCTGCAAGCCGGGCGATGTCGTCGAAATCCGCGAAAAGTCCAAGCAGCTGGTCATCGTTCTGGAAGCGGTCGGTCTCGCCGAGCGCGACGTGCCGGACTACATCGAAGCCGATCACAACAAGATGGTCGCGACCTTCTCGCGCATCCCCGGCCTGGCGGACGTTCCGTTCGCCGTGCAGATGGAACCGAACCTGGTCGTCGAATTCTATTCGCGCTAAACGAGCGCGTTCTGCGACATCCTGCGAAGGCCGCCCGTCGAGGCGGCCTTTTCTTTGTCGGTCATGTCCGCTAATCCGGCGCTCTGGGCCATTGAAAGCGACATGCCATGAACATGCTTCCAGACATTGAAACGCTCGAACCGGTCGCCGACAGCGAAGGCGGTTTCCATCCGCTGTTCGCCGACGTGCCGTCCTCGGTCGAGTTCA
Organism: Mesorhizobium sp. M7A.F.Ca.US.005.03.2.1; assembly: GCF_003997795.1. Lineage (NCBI taxonomy): Bacteria > Pseudomonadati > Pseudomonadota > Alphaproteobacteria > Hyphomicrobiales > Phyllobacteriaceae > Mesorhizobium > Mesorhizobium sp. M7A.F.Ca.US.005.03.2.1. The sequence goes on from NZ_RZRP01000643.1 coordinate 2,509, forward strand.
ACAAACTGCGCAAGCGGCTGCTGCGGCTGACCCGGCAGGCGATCGAGGATTTCTCGATGGTCAAGCCCGGCCAGCGCTGGCTCGTAGCGCTATCGGGCGGCAAGGATTCCTACGGCCTGCTCGCGGTGCTGCTCGACCTAAAATGGCGCGGGCTCTTGCCGGTCGATCTTCTGGCCTGCAATCTCGACCAGGGCCAGCCGAATTTCCCCAAACATATCCTGCCGGACTATCTCGACAGCAACGGCATTGCGCACCGGATCGAATATCAGGACACCTATTCCGTCGTCACCGACAAGCTGCCGGCGGGCAGCACCTATTGCTCGCTCTGCTCGCGTCTCAGGCGCGGCCATCTCTACCGCATTGCACGCGAGGAGGGGTGCTCGGCGCTGGTGCTCGGCCACCATCGCGAGGACATTCTCGAGACCTTCTTCATGAACCTCTTCCATGGCGGGCGTCTCGCCGCCATGCCGCCAAAACTGCTCAATGACGAAGGCGACGTCATGGTGCTGCGGCCATTGAGCTATTGCGCCGAGGTCGATCTGGAAAAATTCGCTGCCGCCATGCGATTCCCGATCATTCCCTGCGATCTCTGCGGCAGCCAGGAAGGTCTTCAGCGCAACGCCATGAAGGCGATGCTCGAGGACCTGGAAAAGCGCATGCCGGGCCGCAAGGATACGATGCTGCGCGCGCTGTCGAACAGCAGGCCATCGCATCTGCTCGACAGAAAGCTGTTCGATTTCGCTGCCCTCAACGAGACCCTCACCACAAGGCAAGCCGATGACATTTGACGACACCGCGATCGGCTGGCTGGCCGGCATTCTGGCCGAGGCGGCACTTGCCGAGATCATGCCGCGCTTTCGCCGGTTGGGCGATGGCGATGTCAGGCAGAAGACGTCGGCCGCCGACCTGGTGACCGAAGCCGACGTCAATGCCGAGCGGCTGATCACCGCGCGGCTGCGCGAGCGGTATCCCTCAGCGATGGTCGTCGGCGAGGAGGCCTGTTCCGACAATCCAGCGCTTTTAAACGGGTTGGGCGATGCCGATCTGGCCTTCGTCATCGACCCGGTCGACGGTACTTTCAATTTCGCCTCCGGCGTGCCGCTGTTCGGCGTCATGCTGGCGGTCGTGGTCAAGGGCGAGACTGTCGCCGGCATCATCCACGATCCCGTCGGCAAGGACTGGCTGATTGGCGCCAGGGGTGCCGGCAGCCATATC
>NZ_RZRP01000644.1:0-3717 GCF_003997795.1 Mesorhizobium sp. M7A.F.Ca.US.005.03.2.1
AGCTTCGAGGAAGCACCGGCGACGAAAGCGCATCGGATTAAAAGACGCTCAGCGCGTCGCCGCCGTTTCGGCGTGGCCGCGCAGCAGCGCCATCAGACGTTTGGCATCCTTGGCCGCGGCCTCCTCGTCGCCGGCAAGGATCGAGCGGATCAGCGCGACATGGTGCTCGGCGGATTCGGCAAGACCGGTCTCGGCCTTGTAGCGGAACCAGAAGCGGCGGCTGTGGGTCTGCAACGGGGCGGCCAAACGGGCGGCGAAGGGATTGTCGGCAGCCAGCGCCAACGCTTCGTCAAGTGCCTTGTCGGCCTGAATGAAGGCAAGCACGTTGCCCGAGATCACCGCTTTCTGCATGGCAAGCGCTGCTTCGTGAAACAGGTCGGCGGCCTCGCGGGTGACGAAGCGGGCGGCCGAGCGGGCCAGCACCACCTCGACGCCGCGACGCGCATCGAGCACGCGCAGCCAGTCGCCGGGATGCAGCGGGGCGATGGCGATGCCCGCGCGCGGCCTGATGTCGAGCAGCCCTTCCCAGGCCAGCCGCTGGATCGCCTCGCGCACCGGTGTCCTGCCAAGCCCGAGCCTGTCGATCAGGGCGCCCTCGGTGACGAAGCTTGCCGGGGCCAGTTCGAGCGTGACGATCATGTGCTCGAGCACATGGTAGGCCCTGGTCGCGGCCGGCTCCGCCGAGGTGCTTGCTGCCGTGGATATCAAATGCGCTCTCCTGATATATCTTGAATATATCATAACGGATTTCGCATTGACAGCGGGTTTGTTAATAGATATACCAGTGATATATCAGATGGAGAGATGATCATGTGGACCGGAGTTTTTCCTGCCGTCACGACCAAATTCACCGCGGATGATCGCCTCGATCATGCCGAGATGGAGCGCTGCTTCAACCTGCAGATGGAAGCTGGCTGCGACGGCATCATCGTTTGCGGATCGCTCGGCGAGGGGCCGATGCTGTCGCCCGATGAGAAGATCGAGGTGCTGAAGACCGCACAAAAGGTCGCCGGCAAGAAGCCGGTGCTGCTGACGGTCAACGAGGCCGGCACACGCGAGGCCGCCAGCATCGCCAAGCGCGCGAGCCGGGAAGGCGCCAACGGCCTGATGGTCGTGCCGAGCCCGATCTACCACACCAATGCGGAAGAGACGGTCGCGGCGCTGCGCGCGGTCGCGCAGGCTGGCGACCTGCCGGTCATGATCTACTCCAACCGGCTTGCCTACCGCGTCGACGTCAGCGTCGACCAGATGGAGGAGCTGGCGTCGGACGAGCGCTTTGTCGCGATCAAGGAATCCTCCGACGACATCCGTCGTTCGACCGAGATCATCAATCGCCTGGGCACTCGCTACGACCTGTTCACCGGCGTCGACAATCTGGCCTTCGAGGCGCTGTCGGTCGGCGCCATCGGTTGGGTGGCCGGACTGGTCACCGCGTTCCCGCGCGAGACGGTCGCCATCTACCAGCTGATGAAGCAGGGTCGCCGCGAAGAGGCGCTCGGCATCTACCGCTGGTTCCGGCCGCTGCTCGATCTCGACGTCTCGACCTATCTGGTCCAAAACATCAAGCTTGCCGAAGTGTTCGCGATCAACACAAATGACCGCGTTCGTATGCCGCGACAGCCGCTGTCTGGCGATCGCCGCAAGTCCGTCGAGAAGATCGTCAAGGATGCGCTCGCGGTGCGGCCGACACTGCCGCAGTTCTGAGGCTTCTTCTTCCTGTTCGCAGGGAGAAGATGGTGGCAGCCAGATAAGGGGCAGCGCCCACGTGCAAGGAAATTCCAAGTCGACAGAAGCGGGGCGCAGCCCCTCATCCGCCCTTCGGGCGCCTTCTCCCCGTGAACGGGGAGAAGGGTTGGACATAGCCATCGTCGGTGGCGGCATCATCGGTATCTGTGCCGCTGCTTCTCTCGCTGAGGCGGGACGCAGGGTCACCGTCTTCGATCGCACAGGCATTTGCGAGGAGACGAGCTCGGGCAATGCCGCCGCCTTCGCCTTCTCCGACGTGCTGCCGCTGGCGCACAAGGGCATGATGCGGCAGCTGCCGAAATGGCTGGCCGATCCGCTCGGCCCGCTCAGCATCCCGCCCGCCTACCTGCCGACGCTTCTGCCCTGGCTGATCCGCTTCTGGCGCGCCGGTGCGCCGGGGAAATACGAGGCGAGCCTTGCCGCTCAAGCAGGCATGATGAAGCTTGCCGAGGCGGAGTGGATGGGCTTGCTCGACCGCTCCGGCACGCGGTCGATGCTGCGCGAGGATGGCTCGCTCGAGCTTTACGAAAGCGAAGCCGAATTTCAGGCCGGGCTGCCCGGCTGGGCGGCGCGTAAGCGTTTCGGCATCGGTTTCCGCCACGTCGAGGGCGAGGAACTGGCCGCCTTGCAGCCGGGCCTGTCGCCGCGCTTCATCAAAGGCACATTCGTGCCGGGATGGAAGACGGTCGCCGACCCGAAACTGCTGGGCAAAGCGGTGTGGACCTATGCGCAGGCCAAGGGCGCTCGCTTTGAGCTGGTCCGGATCAGCCAAGTCGCGGCGGATCAGGATGGAGCGACGCTGACGTTGGCAGACGGCACGACCAGACAGGCCCGGCACCTCGTCGTCGCCGCCGGCGCCTGGTCGCATCTGCTGGCCAAGCAACTCGGCGATCGCATTCCGCTGGAGACCGAGCGCGGCTACAACACCACCTTGCCCACGAGTGCCTTCGACGTGAAGCGGATGCTGATCTTCTCCGGCCATGGTTTCGTCGTCACGCCGCTCGAAACGGGCCTGCGGGTCGGCGGCGCCGTCGAACTCGGCGGCATCGAGCGGCCGCCCAATTATGCCAGGTCGAAGGCGCTGCTGCAGAAGGCACAGAAATTCCTGCCGGGGCTCGATCCCTCGGGTGGGCGCGAATGGATGGGGTTCCGCCCCTCGCTGCCGGATTCAGTGCCCGTCATCGGCGGCGCGCCGGGAAAGCGGTCGGTGGTCTATGCCTTCGGCCATGGCCATCTCGGCCTGACCCAGGCGGCGGCCACCGGACGGTTGATCAGGGATCTTGTCCTGGGGCAGACTCCGCCGATCGATCTGGCCCCCTTCAGTCCGCAACGATTTTGATTTTTTCGGGTTTTTGATTTTCGAGGAGCGTCATGGCCAAGAAATCCTTCTTCTGCATAGACGGCCACACCTGCGGCAATCCTGTGCGGCTGGTCGCCGGCGGCGGCCCGCTGTTGCAGGGCGCGACGATGATGGAGCGGCGTGCGCATTTTCTGGCCGAGTATGACTGGATCCGCACCGGGCTGATGTTCGAGCCGCGCGGCCACGACGTGATGTCCGGTTCGATCCTCTATCCGCCGACGCGCGAGGATTGCGACATCGCCATCCTGTTCATCGAAACCTCCGGTTGCCTGCCGATGTGCGGCCATGGCACGATCGGTACGGTGACGATGGCCATCGAGCACGGACTGATCAAACCAAAGACGCCGGGCGTGCTCAGGCTCGACACGCCGGCCGGGCTGGTCGTCGCCGAATACAAGCAGGTCGGCGACTATGTCGAGGAGGTGCGCATCACCAATGTGCCATCCTTCCTCCATGCCGAGGGGCTGACGGTCGAATGCCCTGGGCTCGGTGAAATCACCGTCGACGTCGCCTATGGCGGCAACTTCTACGCCATCGTCGAGCCGCAGGAGAACTATCGCGACATGGCCGATCATTCGGCGGGCGACTTCATCGCCTGGAGCCCGGTGGTG
>NZ_RZRP01000645.1:0-3714 GCF_003997795.1 Mesorhizobium sp. M7A.F.Ca.US.005.03.2.1
CTCTTGCGCCGACCTGGAGGAACATGCGTCCGCAGTCGAAGTTCGGAATGCGCTTGGCAAGGAAATCTCCTTGAAACAGCCGAGCAAGGCCCGCCACTGGCTCCGAGACCCGGTGGCGGGCCACCCGCAATCAAATCTTTTCGTAGGCTGGAACCTGTTTCTGAAATCGAAGTTGGAAATGTGCTTGGTTGAGATTCCCCTCCTCAAATCCAAGCTCTGGTGCAAGTGCAAGGCCCGCCGCTGTAATTGTGTCCTCAGCGGCGGGCTTACTTCGTCAGGCGCTCCACGGTCTCAATGATCGCCTTGGCCAATGCCTCGCCTTCATAGATCGGCTCTGGGCCATAGTAGCCCCGTCAACCATTGCTCGGATGGCAGCACGCCGGGAGGGCAGACCTGCTCGATGGCCATTCGGACGGGCTTCAAGGCTGCGCGTTCGCCAGTGAGTTCGATTGCCACAGGGGGCGATACGGCTGCGGTGTCATAATTTCGCCTCGCGGATCGCTCGCAAAGTCGCATGGCGCAGCTTGTCCTCGCGCTTCAAGGTCTTCACGCGTCCGACAAGGCCAGGTTTGATCCATTCGGCGTCGGGCTTGTCCGCTCCCTTCGGCGTGCCTTTCCCCTCTTGCACCTTGGCCCATAGGCGTTCGCGCATGGCTTTGGTCAGGGCGATGTTTTGCTGATCCGACGTAGCGGCGTTCCGCATCGCGGGTCGCCATCAATGCGAGGGGAGCTGAACCGGGTTTTAGCTGCACGCCTGCAACCTCAAAGTCGACTTCCTCGTAGCATTTGGTTTTCAGCCACGCTTCGGTGTCGCCTGACCGATAAACGCTGTCAGGCCGCTTCGACACCATGCCCTCCAGGCCCATGCGATCAACCGCGGCGTAGAAGTCGGCCCCGCCGCCATGCACATGGTGACTGTACTGGATCACGCCCTTGGCAGGCCCGACGAGTTCGAGCAGCTTTTCCCGACGTTCCAGCAGAGGTGCTGGGCGCAAGTTGACCCCGTCCAGGTGCAACAGATCGAAGGCGACGAAGATGATCCGATCCGGCGCCCATCGCATTGCGGACCGCAGCGAATGGAAATCCGACACGCCCTTCCCATTGAGGACGATTGCCTCGCCGTCGATGATTGCCGACTTGGGTGAAAGGGTTGCCGCCGCCTCGACAATCGTCTTGTACGTCGATGACCAGTCATAGCCTCTTCGCGTGATCGCTCGGGCCGTGCCGTCTCGATTATGATTTGCGTCCGATAGCCATCGTACTTGATTTCGTGAATCCAGTTGTCTCCTGTCGGGGGGACCTCGACAAGCCTGGGAAACATTGGCCTGATGAACTTCAGACGCATGAACTGACCCGCAAGACTGCGTTTCAATTTAGCATGCGCTAAAATGGTTCCGGAACATTTTAGACGAATTGACTGTTTGACAGCCATGGCGAGGCCGTCCGACGTGGACCATCCATTCCCGGCAAGGAGCACGGCGGCGAACCAGCCGATGAGGACGACAACTTCTATACCTGCCCGACGTGCGGACAGCAGGTCGACATGCGCGACTTGCGGCAGGTGATTTGGCACGAGCAGCCAAAGCAAGCCGCTCCTGTTGCTGGTAGATTAGCCGCGCCAGCACATCGGCAGCAGCACCCCTCTCAAAATTGGCGGAACATAATTTAGACCCGTCAGTTGGGAGAACTCATGGGAGGCGCGCGATGTTGCAACGTGAAATCTCCATTGTCTCGGACAGGTCGAAATTGGTGGCGGACTATTCTCTGATCGCCGCCGATATAGCCCAGCGTCTATCTTTGCGCGCTTGCAATGACAACGCTTCCGCCAACGTCCCGTGGGCACCGAAACATTCCGAGGCCCCGACTTCGCCGGCCTCGCACACCCGCCGAGTATTCCTCGACCGATCGTGCTTTAGCCACGATCTATGCGTCGACGGTGGTGGGGATAACGCTGATTCTGGCGTCGGCAGTTTGAGTTACGCGACCTGATGCCGCTCTCCCAGAAACTATCTTCGGTTGAGATGACACTCAAATGCCCCGGATGTGGAAACGAGTTCACCAAGCCAGGGCGTTGGTTCATCGTTGCCGCCCACTATCGGTGCGAAGGTTGCCAGCGTTTACACCGCCTTCCTTATCCAGAAAAGGTGGAACTGTTCGAAAGATACGCCCAAGGGTGTGAAGACGGGCTCGGCAGCATCGACAGTGGGCCCGCACCGCTTGGGTGAGGACCGATGCGGGCCCGGCCAAGGGTTGCCTTTCCTTGGCCAGCAGCGTGCGGGGCGCTGCCGCCAAGAACTGAGCATGAGTAATAAGGTTCCGCTGATACAAAAAAGCCCGCCAGCCGTCAGGCCAGTGGGCAGTTCTCATGGGGAAAGCACCGAATGGGAACAGTGCAACGACCGAATCTCGACAGCGCGGTTTTTGTTCCACCGTCCGCGAACAGACCTAGCGTCGTTGCCTTGGTAAACCCGTACGGCAACCCTTCCGGCCTTTCAATTTTTGCCCGATGGCTCGCTACTCTGCGGCCCTGTCACCTCAAGGTTTAGGACTGACGCTACCCTGTCACAGATAGTCGATATCCACCCAGATGTTACGCCGCAACCGGCGGCGGTGTTACGTTAGTCGAGGTATACCGTGGTGTGCGAGCTGCTCGGCTGGTGGCGTGCGCCTCTCCGTTGCTTGGTGTGACTGTCATGGGGCCGCGAGCCGACTGGCAACTTCCTAGAATCCAGTTGGCAAAAGCGGCCATTCCGCACCGAGCGCCACTTATCGGATCGAAGGTGTTTTCGGCGTCACAGGCCCGCCAACTGGTGTTATGCTACTTCTCATCGCGAGGCTTGAGCTTACGCGGTGAGAAGTTGAGGAGGAGGATATGTTAGAGACGCAGCTTCAAAGTCGCAATGGCATGCCGATTGGCGCCGACCTCATCGATGAGTTCGCTTCGGGGTTGGCTGGCCGCCTTATCCGGCTCGCTGATGCCGATTACGACGAGGCACGCCGTATTTGGAACGCGGCAATTGATCGACACCCTGGACTCATCGCACGCTGCCTCGGTGTTGCTGATGTAATCCACGCAGTGAAATTCGCCTCTAAAAACGACCTTCTTGTCGCGGTGCGTGGGGGCGGTCACAATGTCGCCGGGCGCGCGCTCTGCGACAACGGCATCGTGATCGACCTCTCCGCCATGCGTGGCGTGATGGTTGAGGCCAAGACCCAGACCGTGCGAGTTCAGGGCGGCGCGACGCTTGGCGATCTCGACCGAGAGACGCATTTGCATGGGTTGGCGGTGCCGGTCGGCGTCGTCTCTAAGACCGGCGTTGCCGGTCTGACGCTCGGCGGCGGCGTAGGCTGGCTGGTGCGCAAGCACGGACTGAGCTGCGACAATGTGATTTCGTTTGAGCTGGTGACAGCGGAGGGCAACCTGCTGACGGCCAGCATGGAAGAACACCCCGACCTGTTCTGGGCTTTGCGCGGCGGCGGCGGTAATTTCGGCATCGTCACCTGCTTCACCTTCCGAGCGCAGCAAATATCTTCAGTGCTCGGCGGCCTGATCGTTCACGCACGCGACAAGTCCGGTGAGGTGTTGCGCTTCTATCGTGACTTCATGGCCACGGCACCGGAGGAACTGACTGCCTACGCGGCCATGCTGACGACGCCGGACGGTATGCCGGCGGTCGGCGTAATCGCATGCTGGTGCGGTGACGTGGTAGAAGG
>NZ_RZRP01000646.1:0-3708 GCF_003997795.1 Mesorhizobium sp. M7A.F.Ca.US.005.03.2.1
GGGTCACATCGGGCGGCTATGCGCATTATGTGCAGAAGTCGATGGCGCAGGGTTATATCCCCGCAGCGCTTGCCGAGGACGAAAGTGCCGGGCTGTTCGAGATCGAGATCCTCGGTCACCGGCGCCCGGCCCGCATCAATGTCGAAGCGCCCTTCGATCCGAGCGGCGAGAAGATGCGGACCTGAGGTTCGACGATGGACAGCGCGGGGCCGAAGGGCAGCTTTGGCCGCCACCGCAAGATCATGCCGTTCGAGCCGGGCTCGATCGAAGCTTTGCGCGACGCCTCCCGTCAGAAGGCGGGTTCGCTCAATCAGCATGTGCTGGGCTATGGCCCGCGGGCCGAGGCTGAGTGGGCGGCGGCAGGCATTGCCGCGCCCGACCTGGCGGCGATGCGAAAATACCGGCTGGAGCGTATCCGCGCCGAGTTGAAGCGGCGCGGCTATGCCGGCGCCCTGCTCTACGACCCCGTCAACATCCGCTACGCCACCGACAGCACCAACATGCAGCTTTGGGTGGCGCACAATCCGACGCGGCATTGCTTTATCGCCACTGAAGGCCCGGTGGTGCTGTTCGATTATTTTTCCTGCGAGCACCTGTCCGACCATTCCGGCGTCGTCAACGAGGTGCGGCCGGCGGTGTCGTGGATGTATCTCTATGGCGGTGAGCTGACCGAGCAAAAGGTCCGCCGTTGGGCCGCCGGAATAGCCGATTTGGTCAGGGAACATGGTAGCGGCAACAGCCGCATCGCTGTCGACCACATCAATCCCGAAGGCGTCGAGGAGCTGGCTCGCCTCGGCATTTCCATCGGCAATGGCGAAGCAGTGATGGAGAACGCGCGGCTGATCAAATCGCCGGACGAAATCCTCGCCATGCGCCGGGCGATTGTCGCTTGCGAAGCGGCGATGGGCGAGATGGAACAGGCGCTGAAGCCGGGCATTTCCGAGAACGAGCTATGGGCGGAATTGCATCGTGGCAACATCGCGCGCGGCGGCGAGTGGATCGAGACGCGACTGCTGACGTCAGGCCCGCGCACCAATCCGTGGTTCCAGGAATGCTCTTCGCGAAAGATCGAGGCTGGCGATCTCGTCGCCTTCGACACCGACCTGATCGGCCCCTACGGCTTCTGCGCCGACCTGTCGCGCACCTGGCTGTGCGGCGATGCAAACCCGTCGAATGAACAGCGCGCCCTGTTCCGCATCGCCGCCGACCAGATCGAACACAACATGGCTCTGATGCAGCCAGGCATCTCGTTTCGCGCCCTCGTCGAAGCCTCGGCGGTGCCGCCGGGTGACTGCTTCCCGACGCGCTACGGCGTGCTCTATCACGGCGTCGGTCTGGCCGATGAATACCCGACCTTGCCGCATGCCAGCGACTGGACATCGGACACGCCGGACGGCGTGCTGGAACCTGGCATGGTGCTGTGCGTGGAAAGCTATATCGGCCGGCTTGGCGGGCGCGAAGGCGTCAAGCTCGAAGAGCAGATCCTGATCACCGAGACCGGCAACGAACAGCTCTCAACCTACCCGCTGGATACGAGGCTGCTCGGATAGTCCGGCAAGCGCTTCTCGCATTGCCCTGACTGTCTTTTCCGGTGTTGCCCTCGCCGTGATGAACGGCAGGCCTTTGCGCCGTCCGGTCCAGCCGACGATCGCGACTTTCCGCGCTGCTGGCTCGAAGCGCTGCGCCAGCGCCCAGCTTTCGCAGTCGATCGCTGCAACATCGGCCCTGCCCTCGGCAATGGCGACGATTGAAGCGCGGTGACCGCCGCTCTCGCTACGCGACGAAAAGATGTCCAAGCCTTCGCCGGCCGCTTGCAGGTCGCGCGTCAGCGCAATGATGCCCGACATGGAATCGAGGCTGTTGAAGGTGAAGCGCTTGCCGCGGATCAGATCGAGCGGGATGAGAGCGCTGCCATCCGTAGGCGATCGAACTTCCGGTCCCTCGCCTATCCGCATCACCAGAGCGCTCGAATAGAGCTCGCCCTGCCCGCCTTCATAGGCGTCATAGCTCGGCTGGCCGACCACCTGCACATGCCTGGACAGGCCAAGTTCCATCGGCCCCCAGCAGGTCTGCGCGAACAGCAGCAAAGGATGCAGCCACAATCTATGGAAATCGAGTTCATCCGGTGGCAATGTCGCGGGATCGGGTGCGATCAATGCACCGGCAGCATCGCGAATTCCGCCCGGCACCGGCGGCAGGTCGCCATTGCGCCGCACGATGGCTCCCGGCGCGTCGATCCCCTTTTGCCGAAACGCATCGCGCAGCAGCACCCATTGCGCGTCGACCTCATCGCGCATTTCGGGCCAATCATACATCGGCAACGCCGCAACCAATTCACTCATGCCGATATCAAATCATCATGTCTGGAAAAAGGATCGCGAAAACGCGGCGTCCAATCAGAATTGGCCGACACGGATTCCGGGTAGGCCGGAATTATTCCTTGGGCGGCTCGGCGGGAACCGGCGCACTGCCGAGCCCGCTGATGCTGCGCGCCCTGATGCGCGGCTTGAAGGCCCTGCCCGGCTCAGGCGCACGCCGCAGCACCGGGTGCACGATCGGCTCTTTCGCCTTGAACGCATAGGCTTTGACCAGCGCGAAATAATTCGGATAGGCATAGCCATTGTTCATCCGCAGCCATTCCTCACGGCGGTCGCGAAACAGCTTGGGCAGCTTGTACCAGGCCACGGTCGGGGTCTTGTGATGGACGAAATGCAGATTGTTGTTGAGGAACAGGAACGACAGCGGCGAGCGCTCGACGATCACCGTACGGCCTTCCGGATGTTCCGACCATTGATGCTCGGCGAACGTACGGATCGAGATCAGCGACTGGCCGAGCCAGACCGGCACCAGAATGTAAAGCCACAGCGGGATGCCGAAGCCGAACTGAACGATCGGCAGCACGACGGCCAGGCCGATCGCATGCAGCAGCCAGGCCTTGCGGATCGGCTTGTCGCCGGCGATCACCTGCTTGGCATCGTCGATGAAGAAGCCGACGCAGGACAGCCACGGGCCGAGCACGAAGCGGCCTGCCATGGTGTTGTTGATCTTGAGCAGGAATTTCATCGTCGGCGGCAGCTCGTCATGCTGCCAGAGCGCCTGATAATAGCTTTCCGGGTCATCGAGCGGGTCGGTCAGCCGCTCGTCGGCGTGGTGACGCAGATGAATGGTCTTGAAGCGGCGGAACGGCCAGACCAGACCGATCGGCAGAAACACGAAGGCTTCGTTGACCCGCGCGTTGCGCGTCGGATGCCCGTGCAGCACTTCGTGCATGATCGACGACTGCAATGCGGCGGTGAAGGCGAGGACGGCGAGCGCCAGGACGGGATAGGAAGGCCAGAGCAGGAAACCGGTGGCGAGCCATGTCGCGTAGCAGAAGAAGGCGAGTACCACGGTTGGCCACTCAATGGCCCGTACGCTGTGTCGCCTGATGCTCTTGCTCGTCATGCTATCGACCACTGCCCCTCAGTCGCCGGAATCCCAATTGATTCCTGACAGCATTGTGTCAGGAGAAATGATTCCACTCAACGAGACAAAGTGCACGAACTGTTGCGATTGCGCATTTTTGACCGCACATGTTATACATTGTAAACAGACTTAGGGATTCATTTACGCCTAACGCCACCCTCGGAGCGGTTCCGGCGCAAATTTTTCCTCAATCCAGGTGGAGCACGGACATGGACAAGCGCGACCTGTCGACGATCTTCCGCG
>NZ_RZRP01000647.1:0-3701 GCF_003997795.1 Mesorhizobium sp. M7A.F.Ca.US.005.03.2.1
ATCGGGAACAGCTCCAGCATCTCCTCTTCGCGCAGCCGTGCCTCGGCCGCCGGCTGATGCACCGCGCCGCCGAGACGCAGATTGTCGGCCACCGTCAGGCTGGCGAAGATGCGGCGGCCTTCCGGAACCAGCGCGACGCCCTTGCGGGCGATCGCCTCCGGCGCCAGGCCGGTGATGTCGACACCGTCGAAGACCACCTTGCCGGACGCCGCCGGCACCAGCCCGGCGACGGCGCCGAGCGTCGAGCTCTTGCCGGCACCGTTGGCGCCGACCAGGGCGATGATCTCGCCGCTGTCGACGGCGAGGTCGACGCGGCGCACCGCCTCGACCTCGCCGTACCGGATTTTCAGGGCTTCGACGCTCAGCATGACATCACGGCGCCGGAACGTCGGCGGCTTCGGGGATCAGGGTCTCGACATGCTTGCCTTCGCCGCCCTCGTAGCGCATCAGCGCCACTGGCCGCAGCGGCATGCGGTCGGTGCCGGCATAGGTGATCTTGCCGGTGATGCCCTCGAAATCCTTGAGGCCGGCGATGGCGTCGCGGATCGCCTTCGGGTCGTCGGAGCCGGCCGTCTTGACCGCCTGGTCGAGGATCAGGCCGATCTCGTAGCCATTGACCTCATAGGTCGATTCCGGCGCATGGCCGGCATATTTGGTGAAGGCGGCGTTGAAGGCTTCGAGCTTGCTGCCCGGCTCGGCATAGCCGGCCGCGGTGTAGACGATGCCGTCGACCAATTTGCCGAGCGCCTTGATGGTCGGCGTACCGATGGCATCGGCTCCATAGACCGGGATGGTGACGCCGGCGCCGCGCAATTGCTGGATGAAGGCTGGGAAATCGGGCTCATAGGCCGCCGTCATGATCAGGTCGGGCTTATCGGCCAAGCCCTTGATGTTGGTGATCTCGGCGGAAAAGTCGGGCTGGCCCATGCTGAAAGTGCCGCGGCCGACAATGGTGCCGCCCTTCTTCTCGAACACCTTGCCGAAATATTCCGGCAGATTGGCGGTGTAGGTGGAGTCCGGCGAGGTCAGCAGGAACACCTTCTTCTTGCCTTCGGAGACGGCGAAGTCGGCAACCGCCGTCGCCTGTACATTGTCGGCGGGATAGGTGCCGAACATGACATCGCCGACCGCGCCGGTGAGCACCGGGGCGGAGCCGCACAGCGTCAGGGTCGGAATGCCGAGAGGCTGGGTCAGCTGGCCGGCGGAAATCGAGGGATCGGCATCGCACGGCGTGATCATGATCTTGGCGCCGGCATCGATCAGCTCCTGCGCGACCGTGGCGGTCTGCGCGGTGTCGGAGCGGGTGTCCTTGATCAGCAGCTTGACGGTGTATTTGCCGCCGAACCCGCCCTTGGCGTCGAGTTCGTCGAGCGACATGCGCAGGCCGGCAAGTGCCGGCTGGTCGTAAGGGGCAAGACCGCCTGTCTGCGCGGTCGCGGCACCGATGATGATCTCCTCGGCGCTGGCCGTCGAAATGGTGGCGATGCCGAACACGGCAGCGCAGAAGGCGGCGCGATGGAGGCGATAGAGGCTTGGCATGTCGGTTCTCCTTCTGGATTTTTGTCGTTGGTCGTTGCGGTCTATGCGGTCTGGTTTTCAGGCGTTGCGGTCTTGGCGAGCGCCGTGCGGCTGCCGAGATAGGCGGCGATCACGGCGGGGTTCTTCTGAACGTCGCCCGGCGTACCGTCGGCGATGACGCGGCCATGATCGATGACGACAATGCGTTCGCACAGGTTCATCACCAGCCTCATGTCGTGCTCGATCAGGACGACGCCGATGCGGCGCTCGGTGCGGACTGTCGAGAGGATGGAAACCAGTTCGGCGGTCTCGACGGCGTTCATGCCGGCGGCCGGCTCGTCCAGCAGCAGGAAGCGCGGCTTCAACGCCAGCGCACGTGCCACTTCCAACCGGCGTCGCTGGCCATAGGCAAGCCTGGCGGCCGGCTGATCGGCAAATCTCTCCAGCCCCATGCGCGCAAGTTCACCCATTGCCGCCGCCTCGGCATGGACGAGATCAGGCTCTACCTGGCGTGCGGCGACGACGACGTTTTCCAGCACCGTCATGTGCGGGAAGACGCGGATGTTCTGGAAGGTGCGGGCAACGCCGGAGCGCGCGAAGCGGAAGGCAGAAGCCTGCCGCACCGCGCCACCCACCGACACGGTACCGGCACTTGGCTTGACATCACCGGCCAGCATGTTGAGCAGCGTCGTCTTGCCAGCGCCATTGGGGCCGATGATGCCGGTGATGCTGTCGGTTTGGAAATTCAGGCTGACGTCATCGACGGCGACGACACCGGCATAGCGACGCGACAGATGATCGGCGCTGAGCCGATCGCTTTCGACATGCCGAGGCGGCGCGGCCGAAGCCGTTACCGCCTGACGTCCGGGCCGGCGCAGCAGGTTCAATTCACGCTCGCCGAACAGACCGGTTGGGCGCCGCCAGATGACCAGGATCATGGCGATGGCGAGCACGCCCTGGGTCAGGCCGAACAGGACGGGCAGATGCAGGCCGAGCACCTCGCCGCCGCCTTCGAAGCGGCGCACCACCTCGATCAAGACGATGGTGACGATGACGCCGGCGAAGGCGCCGAGCGAAGAGCTCATGCCGCCGACGATCAGCATGGCAAGCATGGTGAAGCCGAGGTCGAAGTAGAAATCACGCGGCGAAAAGGCGCCAAGGAATTGCGCCATCATGGCGCCGGCGGCCATGGCGGCGACGACACCCGCCACCCAGGCGGCCAGCCGCGCCGTCCGCTGGTCGACGCCGACGGCGGCGGCACCGCGCTCGTCATTGGCGGCAGCGCGTGTGGCTAGGCCGAAGGACGTTTCGCGAAACAGCCTCGCTGCCACCAGCGCCACCGAAGCAATGGCCGCGGCCGTCCACAGCCCGACCTCGCGCGGCACGCCGTAGAAAGGCTGGCTGCCACGGGTGATCTCGCGCCCGGCGACCAGCAGCGTGTAGACGATGATCAGCATGGCAAGCGTGGCGATCGAGGCGCTCGACCCGGAAAGCCTGAGCAGTGGCGTGCCGGTCAACAGGCCGATGACGACAGCCAAAACCAGGACAACGGCCAGCGCCGCGAAGAAGGAGAGTTGGTGGCCGGCGAGGAACTGCGGCAGGTCGCGCAGTGCCGTTCGCTGCAATGCAGCGGGCATGGTGAGAATACCAGTGGCGTAGGCGCCGAGGCCGACAAAGGCCGCCTGGCCGAACGAGACGATGCCGCTGTTGCCGGAGAAGATCTGCAGGCCAAGCACCGCCGTCAGCATGATCGCAGCATAGGTGACGACGCGCTGCATGGCGGCGCCGCCGAAGATGAAGGCGGCAAGCGCCACCAGCAACAGCACCGCGACCATGCACAGGGCATCGGCCGTGGCGTTGCGGAACGCGGCCGGCATGAAGCCGGAACTCTTGCTCTCGCTCGTCGTCACCGACGCCATCACGCGGCCCTGAAGCGATCGGGTGAAAACGGGGCCAGGATCGGTTGCGCGCCTTCGGTGACCAGCCTGGCCACCGCCTCGCCGACTGCCGGCCCGGTCTTGAAGCCGTGGCCGGAAGACCCCGCCGAAACGACCAGCCCTTCGACATCAGGCATGGCGCCGATGACCGGCAGATCGTCGGGGCTCATGTCGTAGAGACCGGCACAGCCCGGCCGGATGCCAAGCTCGGCCATGGCCGGCACGCGGCTGGCGAAGGTCTCCAGG
>NZ_RZRP01000648.1:0-3698 GCF_003997795.1 Mesorhizobium sp. M7A.F.Ca.US.005.03.2.1
GTTCTTCCGCCGCAACGATCACGCAAACTCCATCGTTTGTCCGAATGTGACGCTGCGCCGGGATAACCGTCTCTGTTACGGCAAAGTGCCGCTCTTGCTGAACGCCGACCCAGAGCGCCATCCCCTCATTGCCCTCGCGACCAACTGAGCGCAGATGCCCATGCGTGGTCGAGATGCAGCCGCGCGGGAGAGTCACGATCGTTACATCTCTCAAACCAGTCATTCTTGTATCGCCTGAGGGGATACCACCATTCCTACGATTGTCGGTTGGAGTTGAATCTGCAACTGCTCTATAGGAACGATTCCGTACTTGATGATCTTGTCCAGGATGAAGGCCAAACAGCCTTCGCCAGAACCCCGATGAAGCAGCCATGGATCACCTGAATGGGCTGGATTGTCGTGGTATTCCCGGACGCCCGCCATGCACAGGAATGGTTCGTCCTCGGGACTGTTGGCCTGGATGAAGTCCGTCAGCGGCACGGCGTTCTGCTGGATGAGAGCTCCTATCATCTCCGGCGGCGTTCCGGGCAGCGGCGGACGTCTAAGCATTTTCAGGTATAGATCTTTCCGGGCAATCGGATGACGCGTAAACGGATCGACGAAGACCACGGACGGTGGTCTTAAGTCGTAGTCGGTGAAGTCGACCTCGCTCGCTGCGCTGACCACCCGTGGCTTTAACTTGGGGCTGGCGAAAATGAAGAAAGCGCGCGGAAAGGTCGCCTCGATCAAGAAGCAGCCCTGAGCCCGATAGACATCAGCATATGGCCGGAACCGGCCGATCTCCCGATCAAACTTCGCTCGGGAGACCTCCGGATCCACACTTTGGTGTTTAGGCACCTGCGACGCCCGCCTTCAGGCTGAGGAACAGGGTCACAGTATTCGGGAAACCGAAGTCGCCAAGCTTCTTGTCGACATCGAGCAAGTTGCCGGCCTCATCCTTGAATTCCCAATTCTCGGCTGGTTGGGCGACATTCTGCGTGTTCTCAAGGGCTTTGGTACGAATGACGTGAAGCGGCTGGTTGGGATTGGCTTCGACCTGCGTGGGCTGGCCGTTCACCACCACCGTGATCTCGATCTTGCCCGGTCCGCCGCCGTGATTATCGCCCTTACCCGAATCCTTCGACATTGTCCTACTCCTGTGGCTTGCCAACCGCCCCACGCCCTGGCGCCCACCTGCGAGTGAGACCGGCGGTCTTCAATCGTTCACCCGGCGCCACGGCCGCGAGTACGCGAAAGACAGGGGATAAGCTACCGAATCGGTGCTTGCCTTCTTTTATGGGTGACTTGAGCCGCAAGTAAATGGTCTCAAATTGCTCCTCACAACTATAATCGATTAGAGCAATGCAAAAATATTGGCGACACGCCTATTCATCTGCTCTCTCACTCGCCTGCTCCGTGCTTGGCAAGGGGAGCTTTGACTGCGTCACGCGTCCCCCAAGCAGCCGATTGCGCCGGCAGCGCCGTAGGAACCGTCGTTCAGAGTCTTCACCACTCAAGCAGCCGCATGGATGCAGCCGACGCTCGTCTCCACAAACAGCGCAAGTGGTGCCTTGTTGGATAAGGTCGCCTCGTCCCTGGTGCAGCATCTGTCGGAACGGGTCCGCTGCGAGACCATGCCTCATCATCGCGCATGCGCAGCAGCCGGCGGTCGATGCTCGTAAGGCGTTCTGCTCATTTCGTGGCGAAGGCGCTGCTCGACTCGCGGACATATGCGGGCACCGAGGCGGAGGCTGACCAGTCGGCGCCGCGTTCGCGGATGTCGCTTGCAATGTGCTCGCGTGCGTTTGCCGCCGGCGACCTTGCCGTCCTCGCCTGCTATGGCGAGCCGGCGCAAGCGGATTGCTCGATACTGCCGGCGAGGCTGCGGGCCGGTCCTAACGGCCGTTCACAAGAGCTTGCATCAGCAACTGGCAATCGGATCGATAACTTCGCGATCGCCGTTATGGCGCGGAGATGCGGTCTCGCCGGGTTGTGGCTGGCGCTTCGTTGTGGGCGGCGCGTCGTAGCCGAGGGAGCAGGGGCGGCGCCATGATCCAGACCGAACGCGCGCTGCAGCAGGTGCTTGAGTGGGGGCGTGCCCTGACCGGTTTCGCGGATGAGCATGCTGAGGAAGCGGTAAGGGGCGGCCAGTATATCCTGCAACGCATTCACCCGAGCCTGCGCGACACCAGCGCCCGCACCGGCCGCGATCCGCAGGACGAAACGCTGATCGTGGCGTTCTATCGCGAACTGGCGCTGCTGTTCTGGCTAGACGATTGCAACGACGTTGGCCTGATCGCGCCGGAGCAGCTCGCCGCCCTGGAGCAGGCGCTGGGGCACGGCGTACCGTGCGTGCTCTCCGGATTCGAGGGCTGCGCTCAGCTGCGCGCTTCGCTGGCTGCGCTCGCTTACGATCGTCACGACTATGCTCGGCTTCTCGACTATACCCGGTGCTACTGCGCGGCGCTGCGCGCCGGACACGCGCAGGCGGCAGGGGCGCGACGCTGGTCTTACGCCGAGTACCTGCACAACGGCATCGATTCGATCGCTTACGGGACCGTGTTCTGTTGCCTGTCGCTGCTGTGGGGGCTGGACATGGCGACCTTGCGCGCGCGTCCAGCGTTTCGCCAGGTCCTGCGGCTCATCTCAGTGATAGGGCGCCTGCAGAACGATCTGCATGGACGCGACAAGGACAGGTCGGCCGGCGATAACGCGGCGATCCTGCTTCTGCAGCGCTATCCGGCTATGCCTGTGGTTGAGTTCCTCAACGACGAGTTGGCCGGCCATACGCGCATGCTGCACCGGGTGATGGCGGAAGAATGCTTTCCCGCGCCGTGGGGACCGTTGATCGAGGCGATGGCGGCGATCCGCGCGCAGTACTACCAGACTTCGACCAGCCGCTATCGCAGCGACGCTGCAGGGGGAGGCCAGCGTGCGTCGGCCTGGACGCGCCGGAGGCGGCGGCTTGGGCGCGCTGCCGTCGGTTCGATCCGACGCAACGCCGTCGCCCGCTGCTACGGATGGAGCGAGCATGAGCGACACCGCCCTGAGCCGGGGAAGGACGAACATCTGGACATCGTGCTGGATCGGCGAACGGCGCCGGCCACGGTGGCCGCTGGCTGGGAGTACATCCATCTCGAACACTGCGCACTGCCCGAGTTGGACCTGACGCAGATCGACCTGCGCGCCTCGCTGCTGGGCAAGGCTATGCGCGCGCCGCTGCTGATCAGCTCTATGGCCGGCGGCATGCCACGGGCCGAGGCCATCAACCGGCATTTGAGCGAGGCAGCGCAAGCCTTGGGGATCGCCATGTGCGGTTCGCAGCGTGTGAGCCTGCAATCCCGCAACTCCCAGGGGCTAACGCGCGCGCTGCGCCGCCTGGCGCCAGACATTCCCTTGCTGGCCAATATCGGCGCCGCGCAACTGCGGGAGGCCGACGGCCTGGACCTGGCGCGTCGCGCGGTGGACGCGCTGGAGGCCGATGGGCTCATCGTCCATCTCAATCCGCTGCAGGAAGCGGTACAGCCGGAGGGCGACCGCGAACTGGCGCGGCGTCCTGGCGCTGATCGCTGGCGCCGCGCGCATCGTGGGCGTGCCGATGGTGGCCAAGGAAGTGGGGGCGGGCCTGTCCGCCTCGGTGCCTGTGCGCTCGTCGAGGCGGGCGTGGCGGTAATCGATGTCGCCGGCGCCGGCGGCACCAGTTGGGCCGCAGTGGAGGG
>NZ_RZRP01000649.1:0-3661 GCF_003997795.1 Mesorhizobium sp. M7A.F.Ca.US.005.03.2.1
CAGGCCGAGCATGGCCAGCGTCCGATAGGTCTCGATGTCGATAAGCCGCTGCGACAACGCGCCGGTGCGCGCCGGGGTCAAGCCGCGATCGAGCAGCAGCATGCGCGTCAGGCCATCGCCATCCTGGCGAAAATCGGTGACGATGGCGGCGTTTCCGCGCTCGACCAGCGAGTAGCACAGGCTGGTCGGATCGAAACCGGCTATCAGTTGCTCGGTTGCTTGCGTCCATTTGCGGATTTCGAGCCTGATGCCGGAGATGCAGGTTCCCGGCGGGGAAAACCCGTTGCCGAAGGGTGAGTCCTCCTGCGTCCTGCCGCTTTCGGAAAGCGGCCCTTCCCACAAATAGGTCGAGAATTCGGTGTGCCGCTCCCAACGCAGCGAGCCCTTGCCCCATTTCATGGCATGGTGGCGGGCCTGGCGGTCGGGCGCGGCGATGCCGAGGCGCCGCGACAGTTCGGAAAGCACCGCGTGGTCGACGCCGGAGCCGCCCTCCGTCATGAAGGCGAGTTGCATCAGGACGCGTGGCTTTTCGATCAGCGGATGCGGCCGGGCATGAACCTCGCCGAGTGCGCCGGGCCGGCCCTCATGCGCGGGAAAGCCCATGACGCTGCCCTTGGCGCGCGGCTGGAATTCGAGATCGGACGGGTCGTCTGACACGGCTTGTTCCCCGGGGGTTTCCTTGAACCCGCTTGCACTCGCGTCCCTCTAGTGCCAATGGCCTGACGACGCAAACGGCAAAGTTAGCCGAAGATCACGGGATCGGGCGGGAAATCGGCCAGCTTTTTGTCAATTGGATAAATAATTTGACCAGTTGGCGAGGCAGGCTCTATTCTGCGGCACCGGTTCACCTTCCAGGCATTCTGTTGAGCGACATTTTTTCCAGGATCGAGCATTCGCGCACCGCCGACGAGGTGGTGCAGCAGATCGAGAGCCTCATCCTCGAAGGCGTGCTGCGCACCGGCGACCGGCTGCCGGGCGAGCGCGAGCTTGCACGCCAGTTCGACGTATCGCGGCCGATCCTGCGTGACGCCCTGAAGGCACTGGAAGGACGCGGCCTTTTGACGACAAGGCCCGGCGGCGGCACGCATGTCGCCGATGTCATCGGCCAGCTCTTCACCAAACCGGTGACGGACCTGATCTCGATGCACCGCAAGGCAGTGACCGACTATCTGGAATACCGCCGCGAGATCGAAGGGGTTGCGGCTGAATATGCGGCACGGCGCGCCACCCCAGACGACATGGCGCTGCTCGACAAGATCATGGCACGCATGGACGATGCGCACCGGACCGGCGACTTCGACGACGAGGCCGAGATCGACGTCGAGTTCCACCACGCGATCTGCGAATGCGCACACAACATCATCCTTTTGCACACGCTGCGCTCCTGTTATCGGCTGCTGTCGGAGGGCGTGTTCCAGAACCGGCTGCTGGTGTTCACCGTACCCGGCGCGCGCGACGCCCTGCTCGCGCAGCACCGGGCGATCCATGCGGCGGTGAAGGCCGGCGACCCGGCCGCCGCCCGCCAGGCGGCGATGGACCACATCACCTATGTCGAACGGTCGATGGCGGAGGCCGAGCGCAGCGGCGACTGGCAGCGCGTCTCGCGGCTGAGGTTGAAACAGCGCGTTGACGCCACCGATACAGAACCAGCACGCAAACGCTCCTAGCTATCGAAACGGGAAGCCCATGAGCCAGATCCTGACCATCGCCGACCTCAAGGACCTCGCACGCCGGCGTGTGCCGAAGATGTTCTTCGACTATGCCGATTCCGGTTCGTGGACCGAAAGCACGTATCGGGCCAACGAGGAGGATTTCCAGAAGATCAAGTTCCGCCAGCGCGTCCTCGTCGACATGGACAACCGTTCGCTGGCATCGACGATGATCGGCGAAAAAGTGTCTATGCCGGTGGCATTGGCGCCAACCGGCATGACCGGCATGCAGCACGCCAATGGCGAGATGCTGGCGGCGCAGGCGGCGGAGGAATTCGGCGTGCCGTTTACCTTGTCGACGATGAGCATCTGCTCGATCGAGGATGTCGCCTCGGTTACCACGAAGCCGTTCTGGTTTCAGCTCTATGTGCTGCGTGACAAGGATTTCGTGCTCAACCTGATCGACAGGGCAAAGGCGGCGAAATGCTCGGCGCTCGTGCTGACGCTCGACCTGCAGATTCTCGGTCAGCGCCACAAGGACATCCGCAACGGGCTTTCGGCGCCACCCAAGCTGACGCTGACGAACATCGTCGACATGGCCATCCGCCCGCGCTGGTGCGCCGCCATGGCCGGCACCAAGCGGCGGACCTTCCGCAACATTGTCGGCCACGCCAAGGGCGTCGGCAACATGGCCTCGCTGGCATCGTGGACGACGGAGCAGTTCGACCTGCATCTGTCGTGGAAGGACGTCGCCTGGATCAAGGAGCGCTGGGGCGGCAAGCTGATCCTCAAGGGCATTCTCGACAAGGAGGACGCGCTGATGGCGGCCAAGACCGGCGCCGACGCGATCATCGTTTCCAACCATGGCGGGCGCCAGCTCGATGGTGCGTCGTCGTCGATCGGCGTGCTGGAAGAGATTGCCGACGCGGTCGGTGACACGATCGAAGTGCATATGGATGGCGGCATCCGCTCCGGCCAGGATGTCCTGAAGGCGCTTTGCCTCGGTGCCAAGGGAACCTATATCGGCCGGCCGTTTCTTTACGGCCTGGGGGCGCTTGGCAAGGAAGGGGTTACCAAGGCGTTGGAAATCATCCGCAAGGAGATGGACATCACGCTGGCGCTGTGCGGAAAGCGTCTTGTCACCGACATGGGCAAGGACCAGCTCCGGCGCCAGGTCCCGTGACCGCCTGACCACGGAGACACCGAAAAGTTGGCAGAATCCGGCATCCATTTTCTCGACGCGCATGGGCCGGACGGCATCCGTCTCTATGCGATCGGCGACGTCCACGGCCGGCTCGACCTGCTGGCGGCCATGCATCTGCGCATCAGGGCCGAGATCGAGCAGGAGGCGCCTGCCGACTGGCGCGTCATCCATCTTGGCGACTATGTCGACCGCGGGCCGGACTCGAAGGGCGTCATCGATTTCCTGATCGAAGCGCAAGAGCGAGACCCTCGTCACCTGATGCTGGCCGGCAACCACGACATCGGCTTTCTCGATTTTCTCAAGACCCCTGACCCGGAAGGGCTTTTCATCCGGTTCGGCGGCATCCAGACGGCACAGTCTTACGGCGTAACGATCAGTGAAGGCACAAGCGTGTGGTTCGGCAAGGCCGAATCGGCCGTGCGCAGAGGACATCAGGCACTGGTCGAGGCCGTGCCGCAAAGCCACATCGACTTCCTGCGATCGCTGCCGTTTTCCGTGACTTTCGGGGACTTCTTCTTCTGCCATGCCGGCATCAGGCCGGGCATTCCTCTGGAGAAGCAAAACCCGCAGGATCTGATCTGGATCCGCGACGTCTTCCACAACCACCCCGACCTCTATCCGAAGATCGTGGTGCACGGCCACACGCCGGTGCCGGAGGCGGAAGTGATGGCAAATCGCGTCAATGTCGACACGCTTGCCTGGCAATCAGGCATGCTGAGCGCGCTCGTCGTCGACGGCGCGGACAAACGCATCCTGACAATGACGATCAAGGAAGCTTGAGCGCCGCGCGTCGGAGGATGCGAAAGAC
>NZ_RZRP01000064.1:0-13909 GCF_003997795.1 Mesorhizobium sp. M7A.F.Ca.US.005.03.2.1
TCTTGAAGGTGTAATGAGTCCGGCTTTAGGTGGCGGCATCCAGGAGATTGCCATGTTCAAATTCCTCACCCCGAAGTCCATCAAGCCGCCCTTTGCCCGCTACAGTCACGGCGTCGAGGTGCCGGCCGGCAAGCGGCTTGTGCTGTGCTCGGGCCAGGTCGCCATCACCGCCGACGACCTGATTCCCGAAGACGCCGGAGCGCAGGCCGAACTCTGCTTTCAAAACATCGCGGCGATTCTCGGCGAAGCCGGCCTGGGTCTCAGGGATATCGTGCGCATCAACGCCTATGTCACCGACCGCGCGCATCTGCGGCCCTATATGGACGTCCGCGACCGGCTGTTTTCGAGCCCCGCGCCAGCGTCGACATTGATGATTGTTTCCGGCTTTGCCCGGCCCGAATTCAAGGTCGAAATCGAGGCCATCGCGGCGGGGTGATCGACAGGCCGCCCGTCCCGCGCTAGGTCTGCCTGACCATTGAAGAGGCATGACATGACCGTACCCAAAAGACGCGTGTGGTGGGGCGACTACCGGACCACCGAATACGCCTCGATCGATCCCGAGGCGACCATCGCCGTGCTGCCAGTGGCGGCGACCGAGCAGCATGGGCCGCATCTGCCTGTTTCGACCGACACGTCGATCATGAACGGCATGCTCGACACGGTCATTTCGCGCCTGCCCGACGATCTCGACATCCGCATCCTGCCGGTGCAGGCCGTGGGCAAGTCCAACGAACACCTGCATGCGATGGGTACCCTCACTCTGCCGGCAACCACGCTGATCGAAGCCTGGACCGAGCTTGGCCTGTCGATCGCGCGCGCCGGTGTGCGCAAGCTGATCGTGGTCAATTCGCATGGCGGCAACGAGGAGATCATGGGCATCGTCACGCGCGAATTGCGCGTGCGCGAAAAGATGCTGGCGGTGAAGACCAGCTGGCAGCGTTTTGGCCGTCCGGCCGGCATGTATACCGAACTGGAGGACCGTCACGGCATCCATGGCGGCGATGTCGAGACCTCGCTGATGCTGCATTTCCGGCCGGACCTCGTGGACATGGGCAAATCAGACAATTTCGTTTCCAATGTCGCCAAGGCCGAAAAGGAATTTTCGCTGCTGCGCCACACCGGCACCCACGCCTTCGCCTGGATCGCCAGCGATCTCAACCCGAACGGCGTCGTCGGCGACGCCAGCATCGCGACGGCGGAGAAGGGCCGGCTGACGGCAGAATATCAGGCCGACGGCTTCATCAGCCTGCTGCAAGATGTGCGCAAGGCGAAGCTTGCGGAGTGGTTGACGTAGCCTCCAAACCAGTGGCAAGCGCTGTCATCGCTATTCCAGATCCTCTTGAACAAACGAGGCGATGGAGGAGGCGGATCAGACGAACAACGATATGGGGGCAAAGCTAGCTGTCGATCCTCAGCGCAAAGGGCGTGCCTTCAAAGGCGTCCGCGCCGCGCCCGATCGATTCGATCGCCTCGACCATGCGGCCGTTGCGCTCAAGCAACGCATCGGCCACGGCGATCAGTCGCGGATTGGGCGTTGCCGAAGGCGACAGCGCCCGCAGCGTCCGCGCCAATTCGGCCTCGTCACGCTTCGGCGCCAGTGCTGCCGCGATGATATAGGCCGAAGCCGTCGAGCGGCTGATGCCGGCATAGCAATGCACGAGCATCGGCCTTGCCCGGTCCCACCGGCGCGCGAAATCGAGCAAATTGCGGACATGGTCTTCGCCCGGCATGGTCATGCCGTCCTGCGCCACCGCGATGTCGTGCATGACCAGATGCAGGTGGTTTTCCCTCGAGATCGAGGCCGGCCGCACCACCTCCGTTCCGGCGGCGAGCAGCGAAAGCATGCGGTCGGCGCCGGTCCTGGCCACCGTTTCCTCGATCTTTGCCAGCGAGCAGACATGGATCATTGTTTTGAACCCTTCGATTGATGCTCGCGCCGCGACGCCCATTCGGCAAGTGCGGATTCGAGCCGCTGCCATTCCTCCTCACTGCCCGGCAGGCCGGCGCGCAGAACGTCAGGCCGGTCGGCAAAATGGCGAAGCAGGATGCCGCGCTCGCCGAGCGCTGCAAACAAATCGGCGGCATTGGTCAGACTGAGGAAACGATACAGTGTGGTTCCGCCCGCAACAGGAACGCCGAAGCGGCCGAAAAGCGCATCGAGACGCGCCGATTCACCGGCCAACGACGCCCGCATCACGTCCTGCCACCCGATGTCGGCAAGCGCGCGGATGCCATATTCCAGCGCCGGGCCGGCGACGGCCCATGGTCCGAACTGCGTATCCAGCCGGTCGACCGTCGCAGTATCGGAAAGTGCAAAGCCGAGCCGCAGCCCGGCCAGGCCAAAGAACTTGCCGAACGAGCGCAGCACGACGAGGCCGCCCCGACCGACATCGCCCGCGACGCTGTGCTGACGCGGGCCGACATCCATGAACGCCTCGTCGACGACCAGCAGTCCGCCCTTGGCGCGCAATCCGGCGGCCAGAGCCAGCAACCGGTCGCGCTCTATGACACGTCCATCCGGATTGTTCGGATTGACGATGATGACGAGGTCGGCGTCAGCCAACGCTTCGAAATTATCGACCTCCGCCGCCTGGTGCCCGGCGATCGCGGCAGCGCGGGCATGTTCGGCGTAGGTCGGACCCAGCACCAACGCCTTGCCGGGCGAAATGAGCGACGCAACGCGCGGCAACAGGATCTGTGTGCCCGGCGCCGCCACGACGTTGGCTGGCGACGGCGCGCCGTAAGTACTGGCCGCGATCTCTGTCAGGTCGCGTGTGCGCGCGGCTTCCGGCAACCGCGACAGCGAGGTGGCGGGCAGGTCGAAAAGCGGGTAGGAGTGCGGATTGATACCGGTCGAGAGGTCGACGAAAGGCAGCAGGGCGTTGGGGAAAAGCACCCTCGCGCGGCCAAGACTTCCACCATGGTCCACAACCGCCCCATTAAGAAGCTTCATGTCAGTCCTGATCGCTTTCCTGTCATTGGTCGTCGAATTCGCCCTCGGTTACCCCGACTGGCTGTTTCGCGCCATCGGCCATCCGGTGACGTGGTTCGGCAGGCTGATATCCTTTCTCGACCGCAGGCTCAACCGCGCCACTGATCCCGACGCGCTGCGTCGCAAGCGCGGTGTCCAGGCGCTGCTGGTCATCGTGCTGGTGCCGGCGATAGTCGGCCTG
Source organism: Mesorhizobium sp. M7A.F.Ca.US.005.03.2.1 (assembly GCF_003997795.1). Lineage (NCBI taxonomy): Bacteria > Pseudomonadati > Pseudomonadota > Alphaproteobacteria > Hyphomicrobiales > Phyllobacteriaceae > Mesorhizobium > Mesorhizobium sp. M7A.F.Ca.US.005.03.2.1. The sequence goes on from NZ_RZRP01000064.1 coordinate 3,174, forward strand.
GGCGTACAGATCCTGTTCTGGTTCGTTCCCATGGGCCTGGTCATCACGGCCCTTCTGGCAACGTCGCTGCTGTCGCAGAAGAGCCTCTATGAGCATGTCGAGGCGGTGGCTGACGCCCTCGACACCGGCGGCCTCGCCTTGGCCCGCCTTGCCGTTTCGCGGATCGTCGGTCGCGACCCTGAAACGCTCGACCGGGCCGGTGTCTGCCGCGCGGCGATCGAGAGCCTGGCCGAGAATTTTTCCGACGGCATCGTCGCCCCTGCCTTCTGGACCGGCGTCGGCGGCCTGGCCGGCGGCGCCGCCTACAAGGCCGCCAACACCGCCGATTCGATGATCGGCCACCGCACCCCGCGCCACGAGGCGTTCGGCTGGGCGGCGGCGCGCTTTGACGATTGGATCAACCTGCCGGCGTCGCGGCTGACGGCGCTTCTGATCGTGCTGGCGGCATTCTTCGTCAAAGGCGCTGATGCGAAAAAAGCCTGGCATGCGGTGCGGCGCGACGCGAAAAAACATCGCTCGCCCAATGCCGGCTGGCCGGAAGCGGCGATGGCCGGTGCGCTCGGCCTGGCGCTCGCCGGGCCGCGCTTCTATGGCGGCGTGCTGGTCGACGACGTCTTCATGGGCGAAGGCGGCCGGCGCGAAGCCGACAGCCTCGACATCAGGCAGGCGCTGAAACTCTATCGCGTCGCCGACTATCTGCTGATCGCTCTGTTCGGGTTGGTTTCGGTCGTTGTCATCGTTGTGACTTAACCTCACCCTCCCCCGTCTGGGGAGGTTGAGGAACACTCAGAACTCGATCCCCTGCTGCGCTTTCACGCCGGCGGAAAAATGATGCTTGGTCACGCCCATTTCGGTGACGAGGTCTGCGGCCTCGACCAGCGCCGGCTTGGCGTTGCGGCCGGTGACAACGACATGCAGGCCCTCGCGCCGCGCTTTTAGCGCGCCAACCACTCTGTCGAGATCGAGATAGTCGTAGCGCAGCGCAATGTTCAATTCGTCGAGCACCAGCAGGCTGATCGACGGATCGGCCATCAGTTCGAGCACCTTGGCCCAGGCGGCTTCGGCGGCAGCGATGTCGCGCTTCAGATCCTGGGTTTCCCAGGTGAACCCCTCGCCCATCGCGTGCCACACGACACGGTCGCCGAAGGCGGCGAAGGCGTCCTTCTCGCCGGTGTGCCACTTGCCCTTGATGAACTGGACGACACCGACGCGCTTGCCGTAGCCGAGCATCCGCAGCGCCAGCCCGAAGGCGGCCGTGGTCTTGCCTTTGCCCGGGCCGGTGTTGACGATGAGCAATCCCTTCTCGACCGTCTTGCTCGCCACCTCGGCATCCTGCACCGCCTTGCGCTTGGCCATCTTGGCGCGGTGGCGCTCTTCGTCCTTATTGTCGATATCGGTCATATCATTTCACCTTGAGCGGCAGCCCCGCCACCATCAGCAGCACCGTATCGGCAATCGCCGCGACCTGCTGGTTGAGCCGGCCGGCGGCATCGCGAAAGCGGCGCGCCAGTGCATTGTCCGGCACGATGCCTTGGCCGACTTCATTGGACACCACGAACCAGGGTCCGCGCGGCCGCGACAACACCTCCGCCAATCGCCGGCATTCAAGGTCCAGATCGTGTTCGGCCAGCATATGGTTGGTCAGCCACAGCGTCAGGCAGTCGACAAGCACCGGCCGATCGTCCGGCAAGGCGGCAAGGGCGCCGGCGAGGTCGAGCGGTGCGTCGATGGTCGTCCAGCCTTCGCCGCGCCGCGACCGGTGCAACGCGATGCGCTCACGCATCTCGTCATCATAGGCTTGCGCCGTGGCGATATAGGTCCAGGGCGGCGGCAAGGCGGTCGCCAAAATTTCGGCGCGCGCGCTCTTGCCGGAGCGCGCACCGCCGATGAGGAAGGTCAGTGTCTTGCGATCAGGCAAAGCTGTCGCGCAGGCTGGTCGCGGTGCCGGTGAAGCGGCCGCGCACCACGCCGACAACCGCGCCGAGCACCAGCCAGAACACCAGATTGGTCACGGTCACCGCCACCACGAACTGGTGATGCAGCCCTTCCGGAATCGCCGTCTCGTAACTGTCGGGCTGCGGTGCCCCGACAACATGCGGTGCGACGATCAAAAGGACGGCAAGGATCGCCAGCGGCAGCGACTTGCGGAACGCGATCAGGCCGAGACCGGCAGCGGTTGCCGCCACCGTTGCCCACCACCAGATCTGGCGCTGGGTGAGATCGGCGGCCGGCATGGCCGGCAGTTCCGGCGGCAGGCCGAGGCCCGGTGCCAGCGTGAACACGGCAAAGCCGGCCAGGCCCCAGAACACGCCCTGGCGCCAACCACCGATGCCGCCGGCGAATTCGGAAACCGCGACCAGGATCAACCCGAAGCCGATGCCGGTGACGATGTTGGCAAGCACGCTGAAGGCGAAACGCTCGAAACCGTCTGCCGGCGCCCAGCCCTCGTCTTCCGCCGCAGCAGTCGCTTCGGCAGGGGCCGGAGCGGCTGTGCTCATGGCATTGCTATTCGTTGCTGCCGGAGCGGCATGGTCATGGTGATGCCCGCCGCCCGCCTGTTCGTAGACCTCCGCCTTCAGGATCAGCGGCACGGTCGCATAGGCCTGCATGCAGGCAAGAACGACGCCGGCCACGAGCCCTGCGATCGCCGCGATGAACACGACGTTGCGAAACAGGTTCATGATGTCAGCCCCTCGTCAGTGGCAGGGAAATGCCATCGAATGGCGATAGTCGTGAGCCGCATTGTGGACCGCATCGATATGCGAGAAGCCGACAAAGCCCATCACGAAAATGCCGAGCAGCGCGGCAAGCGCGAGCTGCATGAAGCGCGACTGCGAGGAGACGGAAGCGCCGAGGGAGACGGAAGCGGTAGTCATGTCTTGTCCTTTCGCCCTCCACCCGAGGGCATCGAAGTCAGTTTCCTGTCGCCGGCAGGTCTCCTGGCTCACGGATCAGCGTCCTTCCCCACCTTCCCGAAGAAAAATCTTCAGTGGCATATGGAGAGGACTACCGCACACAGTTGCGGGGGCAGCCACGGCATTGGGCGAAATCCGCCCTTACCGCATTCCCTCTTGGCTCCAAAATGGAACCGGCGACACCGGCGACTATAGGCAGAATCCTCGCGTCCGGCAAACCAAATTCCGCCGGCGACCGTTGCGAATGCGCCATGAAGGTCAAAGCGATTTCGGCAGATAGCGCCACGTCACGAAGCCGCAGACCGCCGCCAGCAGGCCCAGCGTGACGAACACCGAGCCCAGGCCGAAGAAGGCCAGCACCACCGAATAGACCAGCGGCGGCGTCAGCTCGGAAAAGTCGAGATAGGTGCGATAGACCGCCGCCATCTGCGATCTTTCATAGGAGCGCACCGAGCGCATGAAGGCGGTCGAGCCGAGCGCATCGAGCGCAATGGTGAAGAAGGCGCCGCAGAGCAAGAAGGCGCCGGTGAGCAGCGGCACGGTTTCGCCGACGAAGCCCGCCGCCAGAAGCGCGACCGACATGGCGAAATAGGCAAATGTCATGGTCCTGCGGCCGCCAAAGCGCTTTCCCGCCTTGCCCCAGAAAATCGCCATGAACAAAAGCGCGTTGCCGGCCGAAACCAGCAGGCCGCCGGCCAGCTTGCCCTCACCCGTAATGACCATGAACAGCGGCCCATAGACGAAGAACGTCGTCCAGAAACAGGAGCGCCCAAACGCGATCAGCCAGGCCAGCCTGAGCCTGGGCTGGGCGATGAAGCGGCCGATATTGGCGAGCGGATTGGCTGGTCGCGTCTTGCCGGGACGGATCGACGGGTTGTCGCCGAGCCGGTAGGTCCAGAACAATGCCAGCAGCGCTAACGCGAACACGGCCACCGCGCCATGCGCGGCATAGACGCCGAAGCGCGTGTAGAGGAAGATGCCGAGCGTCGGCCCACCGGTCCAGGCCAGCATCGACCACGCCATGCGCAGCGATTCGGCCTGCATGAAGTCGGTCTTGCGGATGTGGTCCATGATGTAGAGGTTGAGCGTGATCGACAGCGCGCTGGCTCCCATCACCCGGCACAGCATGCCGGCCAGTTGCCCGGCAAGCGTGTCGGTGACGAAGAACAGCGAGCCGATGGCCAGCAGGCAGGCGCCCGCCGTGTAGACCCAGCGCCGGGCGAAACGGCGGATCAGCATCGGCATGAACAATGTCACCGACAGGCCGAGCATCGCCACGACGGTGTAGAGGATCGAGACGATCTGCTCGTTGTGCAGGATCTCGTAAGCTTGGATCGGGATGACGCTCGACACCGTGGCGCGGGCGAAGGATTCGACCGCATAGAGCGAAGCGAAGGTGCGCGCGTCCGCGGCCTTGAGGGCCGGTAGCCAGATCGGATGGCGCACATGGGTGGACATTGCTTTCCCCGAAGCAGATTCACCGGGTCAAATCTGCCGTGGCGACCTCAGCGCCAATAAGAGGAAACCGACGTGCATCCGGCAAAAGCGAAGCCGGCCAAAGGCTTTCCGGCACTGGCCCAATGCCGCGGCTGATCCGGCGTTATCGGCAGGGTTGCCGGTCTTCTTTTGTCCTGGGCAACCGTGATAGTCCTCCAGCGGGGCTGAATCAGAATGCGAGACCATGAGCATCCAAACGCCGACCGCGCCCGTTCAGGATCGACCAAAGCGCATCGTCGCCATCGACATCGTGCGCGGCATCGCGCTGATCGCCATGGCAAGCTACCATTTCACCTGGGATCTGGAGTTCTTCGGCTACACCGATCCCGGCCTGACCGCCTTCGGCTGGTGGAAGATTTACGCGCGCTGCATCGCCTCGACCTTCCTGTTCTTGGTCGGCGTCAGCCTGTATCTCGCCCACGGCCGACAAATCCGCTGGAACGGCTTTTGGAAGCGGTTCGCCATGGTCGCCGGAGCCGCGATCGCGATTTCGGTCGTCACCCGCATAGCCACTCCGGACGGCTTCATCTTCTTCGGCATCTTGCACGAGATCGCGCTGGCCAGCCTGCTCGGTCTCGCCTTCCTGCGCCTGCCGGCGCTGCTGACGCTTGTCGTCGCCGCGCTCGTTATCGCCGCCCCCGTCTATCTGCGCTTCGAGGCCTTCGATCACCCATGGCTGTGGTGGGTCGGCCTGTCGGCGACCAATCCGCGCTCCAACGACTACGTTCCGCTGTTTCCGTGGTTCGGCGCCGTACTTGCGGGCATCGCGGTGACGAAACTCGCCGCAGGTGCCGGCCTGCTTGCCAGGCTTGCCAATCTGGCGCCCGGTCGCTTGGCCAACCCGCTGGTCTTCATCGGCCGGCACAGCCTGGCTTTCTATTTGATCCACCAGCCGCTGCTGATCGGCTGCGTCTGGCTGTTCTCGCAGATCATGCCGGCGCAGGTCGAAACCCCGCAGGTGAATTTCCTCAAAACCTGTCAGCTGTCCTGCGAGCAGTCGCGCGACACCGAGTTCTGTACGAGCTACTGTGTCTGCATGCTCGATACGCTCGAGGGCGAGTCCACGCTTGATAGGCTCTACAACAACGATCAGACTGCGGAGTGGAAAGCGCATTTGTCCGATCTCGCCGGCATGTGCACCGCCAAGACCGACAGCAAGTTGATGGAGGGAGGGGCCGAATGACCGAGAACCAGCCGAAGCCGGGGCTCATACCGTGGCCGCCGCTGATCTACATCGCCGCCATCGCCGTCAGCATCGCACTGGGCCTGCTCTATCCCCTGCCCTGGATCGGCGACCTGCTGGGCGATATCCTGTTCGCGGCCGGCTGGGTGGCGCTGTTTGCCGTCGCCGCACTCTGGTTCACCGCGATCCGCACCATGATCCGGGCCAAGACCACGCTCAACCCCAACGCTGTACCCGATCACCTGGTCACCACGGGTCCCTTCGGCGTCACCCGCAATCCGATGTATCTGGCCAACACGCTGCTGTTGATCGGCGTCGCCTTTGTCTCGGGCATCGTGTGGTTCCTGCCGCTGGCGTTCATCGCCGCCTATGCCACGCAGAAGGTGGCGATCGAAGGCGAGGAAAAGGTGCTGGCGGCAAAATTCGGCAAGAAATACCGCGACTACGCCAAACGCGTGCGCCGCTGGATTTGAGCTGGCTTTCAAGCGGCCAATCTCCCCCTCGTGGGGGAGATGTCCGGCAGGAGAGAGGGGGGCGCTGTCCCTCAAACTCTCTGCCTAGGTATTCACGCCAAGCTCCACCAGCCGCTCCACACAAGACTCCTCGGCCTGGTCGAGTTCAGCCAGCGTCTCCTCGAGGTCGCGGCGTTTCTGCCGGAGATCCTCGCGCTTTTCCTCGATGCGCTTGATCATCAGGTTGAGCTGGCCGACTTCGCCGGGCGGCTCCTTGTACATCTGGATGATTTCGCGAATCTCGTTGATCGAGAAGCCAAGCCTTTTGCCGCGCATGATCTGGCGAATGAGCTGCCGGTCGGAGGGGCGAAACAGCCGCGTGCGGCCGCGCCGCACCGGCTGCACCAGTCCTTCGTCCTCGTAAAAGCGCAGCGTCCGCGTCGACACGTCGAACTCGCGGGTCAACTCGGTGATCGAATAATATTCTCGCATTGCCACTCCCACACGCCGAAACACCGGGGCGATCGCCATGGCGGCGTCACCCTTCTGTCCCGAACCAAAACCCATGCCATGCCGGAATCGACATGGCGCCCCGCGCGAGCCTCGCACGGCATTTACGTAAAAGTCAATTGAGCCAAAAGGCGTGCCTTCAGGGCACGCCGAACCACCACGTGGCAATGCCGAGAAATGCAAAGAAACCGACGACGTCGGTAACCGTGGTGACGAAGACCGCCGAAGCGACCGCCGGATCGACCTTGAAACGATCGAGCAGCAGCGGGATCAGGATGCCGGCCAGGGCGGCCACGAACATGTTGATGATCATCGCCGCCGCGATGATCCCGCCCAGATTGGGATCACGGAACCAGGCTGCCGCGACGATGCCGATCAGGATGGCGAAGACGATGCCGTTGATGAAGCCGACACCCATCTCGCGGCGAATGATGCGGCCGGCATTGTAGATGTCGAGATCCCTGGTCGCCAACGCCCGCACGGTGACGGTCATGGTTTGCGAGCCGGCATTGCCGCCCATGCCCGCGACGATCGGCATCAGCACCGCCAGTGCCACGATGTGTTCGATCGTGCGGTCGAACAGGCTGATCACCGACGCCGCCAGGAACGCGGTCAGAAGGTTGATCAGCAGCCACGGAACGCGTGAGCGCGAGGTCGAAAAGATGCTGTCGGAAAGCTCTTCGTCGCCGACGCCGCCCATGCGCATCAGATCTTCCTCGGCCTCCTGCTGGATGACGTCGACGACATCGTCGATGGTCAGAACGCCAACCAGCCGTTCGTTCTCGTCGACGACCGCGGCCGACAAAAGATCGTACTGCTCGAATTCCCGCGCCGCCTCTTCCTGGTCCATGGTGGCCGGAATGGCGTGCCGCGTCTCGTGCATCACCTCCTCGACCTTGACCGAACGCTTGGTGCGCAGGATCTGGTCGAGGTCGATGGCGCCGAGCAGCTTGAAGCTCGGATCGATGACGAAGATCTGGCTGAAGCGCTCGGGAAGATTGTTGTCCTCGCGCATGTAGTCGATGGTTTGGCCGATCGTCCAGAACGGCGGAACCGCGACGAACTCGGTCTGCATGCGGCGGCCGGCCGTCTCTTCGGGATAATCGAGCGAGCGGCGCAGCCTGATCCGCTCGGTGAACGGCAGTTGCGACAGGATCTCGTCCTGGTCTTCCTGGTCGAGATCCTCGAGAATGTAGACGGCGTCGTCGGAATCGAGCTCCTGCACCGCCTGCGCGATCTGCGCATTGGGCAGATTGTCGACGATCTCCATACGGATCGCCTCGTCGACCTCCGTCAGCGAGGAGAAGTCGAAATCGGCGCCCAGGAGTTCGACCAGCGCGCGGCGCTGTTCGGGATGCAGCGCCTCGAGCAGGTCGCCGAGCTCCGACTGGTGCAGGTCGTCGACTTCATGCTTGAGGGTCAGCGTGTCGCGGTCGGCGATCGCCGCGCCGATCCGCGCCAGGAAGGACGAAAGCACGGCGCCGTCCTCGCCATAGATGTCGGCGTGGTTGTCCTCGGCGGCCCCGGCGCCGGTCGTCCGTTCGTGCTCGCCTTCCACCAGCGCCTCCCGCCACAAGAATCCCGGAAAAGGTGCAAATCAGGTCTAGAGCATCGGACCCAAAAGGGGAAACCGGTTTTGGAGAATCCGACGCTCAAAAAGAAAGTGGCGTAAAGTGCGGGAATATCAACGAAATGCGTCCGGCCCGCAGCGGGCGAGACCGGCACAAATCGGATTATGGGAAGAGAATGGTGCGGTCGAGAAGACTCGAACTTCCACGGGTTGCCCCACAGCGACCTCAACGCTGCGCGTCTACCAATTCCGCCACGACCGCACGTGGTAGAGCCGGAACCGACCGGCTCGCGGCGTGTAGCAAATCGTTTCCGGTGAAACAAGTGCACGGCAAGCAATAATGTCAGGCGATTGGCATAATGCTCCACAGGGCCCGAACGCAGCGCCGGAACTGGACGTTTGCGCCTGATATCGCCATATGGAAGGCAAGTTGATGTCGCCCAAAGGTGCGAGGCGTTTTTGGGCGCGCCATGGACAAACGAAAAGACGATACGCCATGACCGAACGCAGCCAGATCGCCACGTCGTTCCTGCCGCTTCCCGGCTCGGCACCGGTCGAATGGCTGATCGAGCCCGGCCTTACCGCCTATCCCGAGGCACTTGCCTTCATGGAGGCGCGCGCCGAGGCGATCCGCAGCGGCGCTGCCGGCGAAATGGTCTGGTTGGTCGAACACCCGCCGCTCTACACGGCCGGCACCAGTGCCCGTGGCGAGGATCTGATCGACGCCAGCCGCTTCCCGGTCTTCGCGGCCGGACGCGGCGGCGAATACACCTATCATGGGCCGGGCCAGCGGGTCGCTTACGTCATGCTCGACCTGAAGCGGCGGCGCGAGGATGTCCGCGCCTTCGTCGCGGCGCTCGAACAGTGGATCATCGGCACGCTTGCCGCTTTCAATGTGCGGGGCGAGCGCCGCGAGGACCGGGTCGGCGTCTGGGTCGTGCGGCCGGATCGCCCTGCTCTGCCGGACGGCTCGCCGGCGGAGGACAAGATCGCGGCCATAGGCATCCGGCTGCGGCGCTGGGTGAGTTTTCACGGCATCGCCATCAATGTCGAGCCCGATCTCGACCATTTCAGCGGCATCGTGCCTTGCGGCGTGCAGGACCACGGCGTCACCAGCCTCGTCGATCTAGGCCTTCCCCTGACCATGGCCGATCTTGACCTGGCGTTGAAATCCGCCTTCGAGGATGTGTTCGGTCCCGCCACGGCGTTGCCTGTCGAAGCCGAGCGCAAAGCCGGCTGATCTTCCGGATCCGGTACGGCTCAAATCAGTTGGGCAGAGGCCCACAACACGCCATAGCCATGGATGGCGAACACCGCCAGCAACGCCGCCGCCATGGCCAGCCGGTCGATGGTGCGGATCGGCTTCAGCTCGTGACGCGGCTTCACCCCACTGCTCATCGTCAGCAGGCTGAGGAGCGAAAACACCGCTCCCGTCGCGAGCAGGAAGGTGGCGGAAAAGCCGGCCTGCCAACCCACGGCCAGGAAAGCCGAGAGCAGGAAGAAGGAAGCCAGCGCCAGCGCGACCGGTCCCGGACAGATCTGGCGCAGCACCTGGCCGCCGTCGAACTTCCACACCGGCACCAGATTGGCGATGTTGAACAGTGCGGCGAAGCCCGCCAGGGTCGCCAGCAGGGCCGCCGCCAGCCGGTGACCTTCCGCGCCGGCAAAGGTGCTTGCGGCGATGGCGATCGGCACCAGGAAGGCCGAAAAGCCGGCGCCCATCAATGCCACGAAAGCCACTTCGAAACGGCTGTCATAGGGCCGCCCGCCAATGGCGATGCCGCCGAGCAGCGGAATGAAGATCATCCGCGCCCGATTGTGGCCCATCAGCCGGAACGCCGCCATATGGCCAAGCTCATGCAGGGCGACCACCGATGTGAGGATCGCGGCCAGTGCCAAACCGCCGAAGTGAAGGCCGAAGAATGGCCACAGGATCAGCGCCGAAAGCCCGGCAAAGCCGACCTGACTGAGCGGATGCTCGAACCAGCCGCCCTTGCGATACTTTCCGGTCCGCGCCCAGCGCTGCAGCTTGGAGAATTCGCGGCGCAGGGCGAAATAGCGGAACACCAGGAAGGCAACGCCACGATAGCGATCGGTCTGGCTGAGCGTCACCCGCGTGCTGTTGCCTTCCGAAACGAGTTCGGCGGTTTCGCGAAAATCCTTCCAGAACGAAGCGTCGAGTGCCGTATCCTCGATGACACGCATCGAGAAGCGGCTGCCTTCGACGACGTCTTCAAACCGCGACTTGCGTTCGATCGGCTTGCCGTCGCGACCTTCCCAGGACAGCGTGATGCGGGCCACGCCCTCGCCGTCCGGGGCCTCGGCGGACAGGATCTCACCGGACCAGCCGGCATCGCTGCCGAGCGGCCACAGCGCCTGCCAGAGGCGCTGCCGATCCATCGCCACCAGACGGGTCAGCCGGACCGTGCGTAAACCAAGCGGCACCGTCATCAACAGAAAGATCAGCCCGAGATTGCTGGCCACCAGAATGGCCGTGACGATGGGCGACACCTGGACGTTGCTCCCTGTCTTGCCGGGGCACTCTAACGTCGCTGCGGCAAGAAAAGCTTAACGGCGGAGCGGTCTTTCACCGCCTGGGACCCACCGCG
>NZ_RZRP01000650.1:0-3657 GCF_003997795.1 Mesorhizobium sp. M7A.F.Ca.US.005.03.2.1
GGTCCGGCCTGAGCCTCAGCGTCGAGCGCACGAGATCGGCAAGGGCGACCGAGCCCCGCCTTGTTCTCAGGGCAACGCAGTCCCTGGCCGCGCACTGCAGTTCGCGTGTGTCCTCGATCAGGATCACCCGATCGTCGCATTCGGCGACTTCAGCCAGCAGAGCGTTGGCGAGTGTTGTCTTCCCCGAGGAAGTGCCGCCGGCGATCAGCATGTTGCGCCGCTCGCGGACGGCCTTTTTCAGCGCATCGGCCTGCAGCGGCAGCATGATGCGTTCGGCAACATAGTCGGCCAGGGTGTAGACTTTCGCGGCGGGCTTGCGGATGGCAAAACATGGCGCCAACACCACAGGTGGCAGCAGGCCTTCGAAGCGTTCGCCAGACGGCAATTCGGCACTGACGATCGGGTTGTCGGCGTGCGCCTCGGCGCGCACGTGCGAAGCAACCAGGCGGATGATACGTTCTGCCTCGGACGGGTGCATGTGAACGTCGGTATCGACCCGACCTTCGCCTAACCGGTCGAGTCGCAGCGCGCCGTCGGGATTGACCATCACCTCGATGACGGACGGATCGGCCAGGGCTTCGGTGATTGCCGGACCCATGGCGGTGCGCAGCATGACACGCCGCCGGTGGTCGGCCTCGGGATGAGAGCTCATCCTTCCCCTCCCCCACCATTGTCTTTGCTAAGCGACTTTTTGCCGGAAGCGATCTGGCGGCCGACCTTCTCAACGAATTTCTCGAAACGCTCTTGGGCAATAGCCTGCGTTGCCCGATCCGGGACCGGCGTGTGGGCGTGAAGGGTGATCGAAAAGCGGATGAAGAGCGCCAGGCTCTCCAGGATCACCTCGGAATCGCGCCTGACGTGGGCAAGATCGCGGGAGAGCCGGTCAAGCCTTACGCCGTAGCGCCGATCGAACTCGCTCTCGCCACGCCGCTCGATGAACGCCTCGATCGCCTTCCCCACGATCGCTGATTTGGTCGTTGACGGATCGCGACTGAGGTTGTCCAGTTTCTCGCTGAGCTCCGGCTCAAGCAGAAACTGATGGCGAATGCGGTGCGGCTTCATGCGGATCGTTCCGACGGCCCGGCGTTGCGCCGGCGACGGGAGAAGCATCGGCCAGACGCTCAAAATTGCTTATGGCCGTTATCTACGCTGAGGTGCGCTCTGCAACTCAGCGGACTTCAGAAGCCGGGAATGACATCGTCGCCCCTGCCCTCGTTGATACCGTAGACGCGGGCCGCAGTGGAAATCCGATCCATGACACGCTTGTCCGCGAGCGCTTCGCTGTCATCGTCTGCGGGCTTGTACAGATCGGCCTGATCGGGCTCTTGAGAGACAACAACGTCTTCTTCGGGCAGGCTTGGATGGCGTTGCTGCTGAACGCCTCCCTCGTCTTCAACTGGCGCGTCGGCGCTTTCCTCGTCCGCAGCAAGTCGGCTATCGACGCTGCACACTTGTCCAGTCCAGCCGTCCGGGCGTGATGCAGGGCAGTCCGCATAGGGTCCGTCGTGCAGCACCGGCGCAGGCAGCACCCGATCTGTGAAATTCTGATCCTGATAATAGCGCAGCTTCTTGGCGCGGATCGGCGGCAACCCAGAAACCAGGACCAATTCGTCTGACGGCGGCAATTGCATCACCTCGCCTGGCGTCAGGAGCGGGCGCGCGGTTTCCTGGCGGCTCACCATGACATGTGAAAGCCAGGGCGCAAGCCGATGGCCCGCATAGTTGCGCATCGACCTAAGTTCGGTTGCGGTGCCGAGGGCATCCGAGATGCGCTTGGCCGTGCGTTCGTCATTGGAGGAAAAGGCAATTCGCACGTGGCAATTGTCGAGAATAGCATTGTTCTCGCCATAGGCCTTTGAAACCTGGTTCAAAGATTGTGCGATCAGATAGGAGCGAATGCCATAACCTGCCATGAAGGCGAGCGCCGTTTCGAAGAAGTCGAGGCGACCGAGCGCCGGAAACTCGTCCAGCATCATGAGCAGCTGATGCTTACGGCTCTTCTTCGGGTCCCCCTCCAGACGCTCCGTCAACCGCCTGCCGATCTGGTTCAAGATCAGTCGCACAAAAGGCTTGGTGCGCGAGATATCCGAAGGCGGCACGACCAGATAGAGCGACAGCGGTCGCTCTCCATCCACTAGGTCAGCGATGCGCCAGTCGCAGGACGAAGTGGCCGCCGCGACCGTTGGATCACGATAAAGCCCGAGAAAGGACATGGCGGTCGAGAGGACGCCTGAGCGCTCGTTTTCCGACTTGTTCAGGAGTTCGCGAGCCGCCGAGGCCACTACGGGATGGACCTGAGGGTTATGCCCCGTCCCGAGATGGTTTGTCGTCATCATCCGCCGTAGCGTTGCGGCAAACGAGCGTTGCGGGTCCGACAGGAAGGTGGCGACGCGGGCCAGCGTCTTGTCCTCTTCAGCGTAGAGCACGTGCAAAATGGCGCCAACTAGGAGTGAATGGCTGGTCTTCTCCCAGTGGTTCCGTCGCTCCAGCGCGCCCTCGGGATCGACGAGGATGTCGGCGATGTTTTGAACGTCCCGGATCTCATCTGGGCCTTTGCGCACCTCCAGCAGCGGGTTGTAGCGTGCCGATCTCGGGTCGGTCGGATTGAACAGAAGGCAGTACGAGAATTTCGACCGCCAGCCGGAGGTCAACTGCCAATTTTCGCCTTTTATATCATGAATGATGGCAGACCCGGTCCAGGAAAGTAGCGTTGGAACAACCAGCCCCACGCCCTTGCCCGAACGCGTCGGCGCAAATGCCATGACGTGCTCCGGGCCGTCATGGCGCAGATAGCGATCGTTCAGCCTACCGAGGAAAACGCCCGCCGGCCGTAACAACCCTGCCGTCTCGACCTCATGAGTCGTGGCCCACCGTGAAGACCCATAGGTCGTAACCGACCCGCGCTGTCGCGCGCGCAAAAGCGAGCCAGCGATTGCGGCGGCACAACCCAGGAATCCGCTGGCGCCTGCAAGCGTACCGGCTTTGTCGAAGACCTCCGGCGCATAAGCATCGAAGTGGAACCACCATTCAAACAGCTTCCACGGCTTGTAGATTGGCCAGCCGGCGAAGAGAAACCATGGTGCGCCGAGAGGCGTCTGGTAGGTCAGCATTTGAGCGCACCATTGGGTTGCCGTCCATACGCCGATAATGACAATTGCGCACACAACGGCGATCTGCCCGATCAGTAGCTTCGTAGGTGTCATCGGCTTGGCCCGCTGAACAACGCGACCTAGCATCGCGCGGCGCAGCCGGGACAGGAATGTTCCTCACATACGATTTGGGAGCAATGAACGACTTCCTACGTATGCAGGTCGGTCAGCACGCGTGTTGCGCCTTCACGCGACACCATCCGCCACTCCATCCTTTCCATTCACCCTGAGGCCCGGCGCCGCCGACAGTTGCGTGACCGCTCCTCCGCAAAGTTATCTTCTGCGTTCAGGGAGCCACGGCGCCTGGGCTGGCTGATGAACACCGTCCGCTCGCGCATGTGGGGTCGAATTGATTTGTGCCCAAGTGGAGGCAGGCTCGTCTTCCAACAGTTGCCGCAGTTCCCCTGGCTCGAACGCCATCATCGGTGGGGAAGCAGGTTCATCCTCCAACAGTTGCCGCAGTTCCCCTGGCTCGAACGCCATCATCGGTGGGGAAGCGGGTTCATCC
>NZ_RZRP01000651.1:0-3642 GCF_003997795.1 Mesorhizobium sp. M7A.F.Ca.US.005.03.2.1
TTCGCACATTTAGCACCGCGGGCGTGCCGGTTTGGGCTCTCGCCTTCTCGCCTGACGGAAAGACGCTTTTGAGCGGCGGCGGGGATCAAGTGGTGGGAGAATGGAATGTCGAGGCCGGGCAACGGCTCGGAACCAAGATCGAGGGTTCGACCGATCCGATGGCCGAATATGCCGGCAATCCGGACGCGGAGGTGTTCCGCGCCTGCGTCGCATGCCACACGCTCGATCCCCACGAGGGCGATCGCGCCGGCCCCACGCTTCACGGCATCTTCGGCCGCAGGATCGCATCCGTGCCTGGCTACCGATACTCGCCCGCTTTCAGGGAGATGGACATCGTCTGGACGCCCGAAACGGTATCGAAGCTGTTCGAGCTTGGCCCGAGCAGATACACGCCGGGCACCAAGATGCCCGAGCAGACCATTCGCGACCCCGAGCATCGGGCGGCGCTGATACGATTCCTACAGGCCGAGACCCGCAGCAACTGAGTTTAGACCCGTTTGGTTTCCGAGTTCCGGTCCCGGAGATAATCCTCTGTCGTTCGCGGGGCCGGCCGGCCAGGACCGGCATAGGGATCGAGGTCTTCGCTCATGGCGGCATCGACGCGGCAATTGTCGCACATCCGCACCAGTTCCAGCCGCCGCGCGTTTTCGCCCGAGAACATCCAGTGCCTGCCTTCCAGCTTGGCGACGATCCGCTCAATCGTACTGCGGGTCCCGAACGGGTTGCCGCAGCGGATACACTCGTAGGGCTGTTCTTCCTTGACGACCCGACGTGGCGCGCTCCATGCCGGGAAATCAATCCGCGGGGCGAGACGGATCACCTTCTCCGGACAAGTCGCAGCGCAGAGCCCGCATTGGACGCAGGCACTTTCGGAAAAGTACAATGCAGGCTGTTGCTCGCTGTCGGAGAGCGCACCCGTTGGGCACGCCGACACGCAGGAGAGGCAGAGCGTGCAGCCCTCGACATTGATATCGAGCCCGCCGAACGGCGCTGCCGCTGGGAGCACTACGCGCTCGACTGGCGTCGGCGCGGCGCGATGCAGTTCGATCATGCTGTTTCGCAACAGGCTGCGCTTGTCCCCCAGGGGCAGGAAGGTCGCCGGCGTCGGCGTGCTGGAGCCCGGTTGCACACGGTCGAGCGCCAACCTCAGCATGTCCGGATCGTCGGTTTCGATCAGGCCGCAGAGTTCCGACCCGTAGCCGAGCGATCGTGCGAGCAGATTGGCGATGGTGACGTTGCGGGCCAAGCCGGTGAGCTCGTGCTTGGGCTTCGCGGAGGCGAGCGCCATCACCGCCGCCGCGCCCCATGCCACCGGCGCTATCCACGCCTCTATTCCCAATTGCGTTATCTCGTTCACGGCGACTGGCAGTACATTCGCAGGCAGGCCTGGGCCGAACCGCGCGAGCGCGTCAATCAGCGGCTCGCCGTGATAGCCGTCATGGAACAGAACGACCGGATCCCTGCCACCCGCCTCTCGATATGTGACCAGGAGCGAACGCAGCCGCCGAAGCAGGGTTTGCGCATCCGGAACGGCATATGCGGCTGCACCGGTCGGACAGGCGGCCGCGCAATTGCCGCAACCGGCGCAGATTTCTGCGTCGACGATCACGTGGTCGCCGGCCGAGGCAATCGCACCGGTAGGGCACAGATCCAGGCAACGCGTGCAACCGATGATGCGGGAGCGTGAATGAGCGCACAGATCGGCGGAAAAATCGATGTAGCGCGGCTTGTCAAATTCGCCGACGAGGCCAGCAGCCTTGGCGATCACGGCCGTTACCGCGGCCCGGTCGGCGGAATCCGCTTTGAGGTAGCCCGCGCGCAGGTCGTGAGCCGGAAATAGCGGAACGCCGCCGGAGAGGTCGATCACGATGTCTGCTTTAGAGATTGCGCCGTCACGAGCCGCACCAAAGCGCAGGCGGTCGCGCGAAGAGGGAACTGGCAAGGCGAAATCATCAACGATCAGCTCGAAGGCACCCAGATGGCCTTGTGCATTGCGGATCCTGCCCCGCACGACGGGGAAATCCCACACGCGGTTGGGTGTAACCTCCGCGGGTCGCGTCAGCAGGACGGTCACGTCCAGATCCCCGGCAAGCTGGCAGGCGACCTCCATTGCCGCCTGGTCGCGGCCATAAACCAGCACCACGCCATTGCTTCGAAGCGTGACGAGGGCGGGCGGCGAGGTCGGTTCGGCCACCATCGCGACGAGTGCCGCCGCCTTCGGCCCGGCGGATGCGGCCTCTGCCGACCAGCCTGCCGCCTCGCGGATGTTCACGAAATCGAGGTCACCCGCAAAGCCGATTTCCTCAGCGACTTCGCGGAAAAGCGGCGCCTGCTGTGTGCAGGCTATGGTGATGGCTCCCCCCTCGCTCAATCTGTTGCGGATACGCTCGATTTCGGCGCCGCACAGCTGATCGCCCGATTGCACCTGAGCGTCTTTGCATCCGCGGCGCACGCTGTCGCCAAAACCAGGCATGCTGCGCTCGCAGGAGCAGATGAAGACCGTGCGCGGTTTGTCCAGGCTCATTGCGCCTCCCGGCTACGCGACACCGCCCGCTGCGGTAGCGCCTTTACTGTAGAGACAGTATATACATTATTGGAGAATTAGGCCGCCGTCATCAAAAATGGATCGGCATCATGTCCCAGCGTGCTTCGGTCACCGACCGCGCCCTCGATCTGCCCCCGCTCTACAGCCTCACTGTCTTGAGAGAAGCCGGCGATGCCTTCGAGCACGCCCGCGCCATTGCCGGCGAGCAGGGTGCAGGGACGCTGGTCTGGGTACGGCGCTATGATCTGGCCGAGTTCGCGGTCGTCCTGGAGCCTGAACAATCGTTGGCGCAGGCCCGCCTTGCCATCTATGCCGGAATGAACGCTCTGGCCGACGCGCTTGCAGCGCGTGCACCGCCTGAAATGCCGGTCACCTTCGACTGGCCGGACGCGATCCGCATCGACGGCGCTCTCGTTGGCGGCGGACGCCTGGGCTGGCCTGAGGGAGCTCGCGACGAGGAGACGCCGGCCTGGCTCGTCTTTTCTGCCATGATCCGCATCGCGGCCGTGCGCGCTTACGAACCTGGCGAGCGGCCGCTACTCGGCGCGCTTGACGAATTGGGCTCCGAAGCCCCCGATCCTGGTGAGATCATCGCCAGCTTCTCCCGTCACCTGATGAACGAGTTCCACGAATGGGGCGAAACCGGCTTCGCATCGCTCGCCAGCCAATGGCTGCACCGCTCCTCACACCGAGGCCAGGACGTTCGGATCGCTGACAATGGCGATCTGCTGCTTCCGGGGAAGCCTTGCCGGGGAGCCTCCGAAAGGCGGAGTTTGGTGGAAGCTCTTGGCTCACCTTCGTGGCTCGATCCCGCTACGGGTGTGCCATGGCTCTAAAGCTACTGCGCACGATCCGCCTAGATCCGTCGGATGGCTTCGTCTATTCCCACGCCGCGGAACCCGGCGAGTGGGCCGTCACGGGGACTTTCCGGTTCTTCGCCGCCGATATCGAAAGCCTCTCCGGCAAAGAACGACAAGCCTTCAGCGCCGGCTTCATGGGTGTTGAGAGCTTCGGCTGGTCCACCCTCGTCATCGTGACGAAGGCCACCGCGGAAGAAGTCGCGGCTGCGAACGAAAGACCGGCCGAGCAGCTGGTAG
>NZ_RZRP01000652.1:0-3633 GCF_003997795.1 Mesorhizobium sp. M7A.F.Ca.US.005.03.2.1
TCAGGGTACCGAGGGGTGCAGCCGGATCGATGGAGGGATCGATGGCCGCAAGAGCCTCCGCAGCACGGCGCTCCTGTTCGCGCCGAGCGACGAAGATGGCGCCGCGCGTCAGCGGATGGCCTAAGAACATGTTCTGGGCGACGCTAAGGCGTGGTACCTGCTGCAATTCCTGATGGATCATGGCGACGCCCGCAGCGCGTGCGGCGACCGGGTTGGCGAGTGTAACCGGCTTGCCGTCGATGAGGACGCTTCCCGCTGTCGGCGTGTGGACGCCAGACAGGATGCGCAGCAGCGTCGACTTGCCGGCGCCATTTTCCCCGAGCAGGCCGTGGATTTCACCGGCACCTACCGAGAACGACACGCCGTCAAGCGCCCGCACGGCCGGAAACAGCTTGGAAATGCCCTGGAATTGCAGCCGGGGTGACATTGGGTTCTATCTCCGGGCAACGGTGCCGGCGGGAGCGAATTGCTCTGGCCGGCACTCGCCGATTGGCCTTACTGGCCCGCAGCCGCGTCCTCGAGCAGTGCCTTGCGCGCGCCGGCGCCGGAATAGCGGTCGGCATTGTCCTTGGTGATCAGTGCCTGGGGCGTGGCGACGACGCGGGGCAGCTTCTGTCCCGCGACGAGACGCAGAGCAGTTTCCAACGCCACTTCGCCGGTCAGCACCGGGAAACTGTCGACCGTGCCGGTCAGTTCGCCGGCCCGTATGGAGGCATAGGCGTCGGAAATGCCGTCGGTGCCGAAGACCGCAACCTTGTCCTGCAGGCCGGCGGCCTTGACTGCCTCGACGATGCCGAGCGCCATGCCGTCATTGTTGGCATAAAAGCCGATCAGGTCGGGGTGCTGCTGCAGGATGTTGGTGGCCGCATCATAGGAGGTCTGGCGGTCCCAGTTGCCGGGAACGCTGGCGACGACCTCGAACTTGCCTGCCTCGGTGATGGTCGACTTGAAGCCGTCGGTGCGCTGCACGGCGGCATAGACGCCAGCCTGGCCTTCGACGATGGCGACCTTGCCGCCATCCGGACGGTTCTTGATGAACCATTTGGCGACGCGCACGCCATTGTCGCGCTGGACATTGCCGACATAATGTTCGGCCTGCGGGATGACGGCGTCATTGACGTTGACCACCGGCACGTTGGCGGCCTTGGCTTGCTCCATGATCGGCTGCAGATTGGCATCCGTTTGCGGCGAGACGAGCAGCACGTTGTAGCCCTGGGTCACCAGGCCTTCGGCAATGGTGAGCTGGCCGAGCTGGTCGCCCTCGCTTTGCGCTGCCTGATAGACGACGGGAACGCCGACCTTGGCGCCGAATGCCGTGTAGCCCTCGCCCAGCGAGCGCCAGTATTCATTGGTCAGCGTCTTGGAGACGGCGCCTGCCTTGGTGCCTTCGGGCAGCTTGGGGAACGCGCCGAATTTGGCCTCGACCTGCGACCAGTCGATGCGGTCCTTTTCCGTGTCGGAATTGAGCGGCGCGAGGTCGGCCGAAAAGGCAGAGCCGATCGACAGCGCCATCAGTGCGGCGGTAGCAGTGGCAAGCAGAAGTTTCATTGTATTCCTCCCTTGTTGAAAACGATAATGGTGCGGATGCCTCAGCTATCCGGCCCGAGCATGATTTCCTGGATGATGGCCTGCGACGTCACCGCATCCTGGCTGTCCATGGCGGCGGACAGGCGATTGTCCTGCTCCAGCCGGTCGACGACGCGCAGCATGCGCTTGACGGTGGCGATGTTGACTTCGCACTCGCGCACCGGATCGAGCCCGGTCATGTCGGGGAACGTGTCGAAATAGATGGCGCCGGCGTAACCGTCGCGGCGAATCTGCCTGAGCAGCTCGATGGTCTGCAGCGTGTGCACCGCGCCGACCATCAGGCCGTCGTCGCGCTTGGCGTAGCCGTCGTTCAGATGCACGCCGAGCAGCTTGCTGTGGCGCGCCACCAGGGCCGCGGCAAAGGCCGGCTGTTCGTCAGCATAGAGCACATGGGCGAAATCGAGGGTGACGCCCAGATTGGGCAGGCCGACATCGCGGATCGCCAGCAAGGTCGTCGCCGCATCCGGCATCAGGCTGTAGGAGCGTGGTTCGTTCGGTTTGTACTCAAGGCTGATCTGACAGTCGGGATCATGCGCGGCTACTTCACGAATCCCCTCGATTTCGTGTTGCCAAAGCGTCACATAGTCGGCCTGGAAGGCGTAGTCGAAGCCATCCTGGCCGAGCCACAGCGTCATCAGGCTGGCGCCGGCCTCACGCACGGCATCGATGCCGGCTTTGGTCAGGTCGATGGCCTCGCGGCGCACCGCCGGATCCGGATTGGTGAAGGCGCCGAGCTTGAAGGCGGGGTTGGAGTAGTAGCGCATGGCAAAGCCATTGATAGAAAGCCCGAGATCGCTCAGTTTGAGGGCGATTTCCGCAGGCTTTTCAGTGACATGGTCGGGAAAGTTGAGGTCGAGATCGGTAAGCCCGCCGACCTTGGCGGCGCGCGCCGCCATCTGCAGCAGCGACGGCTTGCCGGTAAGATCAGGCCATTCGGCCTGCGGCCGCGAGGCAAAGGAATTTAGGCGCGTGGCGAAACGAGTGGCTGTCATGGTCGATCCTTCAATCGTCATGACTTCACATAAATACAAATATTTGTAAAGTTATTGTTTTGAGGGGCGGGCGGTGATCTGTGTCGACGGCCGGGGCTGAGCCGCGCGAAGGCGCAGGTTTCCCAGCGGCGTCGCCGGACAATCCGTCAGAACGGTGGGATCACTGACCGAGAGCGTGCGACGAAGCCGTCGAGTTCGAGGTGCTCCATGTGCGAGATCGCCCGGCAGGACGCGCCGTCGCGGCTAGTGCACCGGCGAAAAAGAGCCCAACGATTGACCGGCCAAAGGCACCGTCACACGACCGCGCAGGGAGATGCAGATCGCCGCTGCCTGGCGCTCGATCAGCGTCAGCACTTCACATCGTTCAAGCAATGATGTCGGGAATGATCTTGTCTTCCAGCGCCATCAGCCGGTCCTTGAGGAACAGCTTCTTCTTCTTCATGCGCTGGATCTGCAGCGGATCGCAGGCCATGGCGATCATCGCGTTGATGGCTGCATCGAAATCGGCGTGTTCCTGCTTCAGGCGGGAAAATTCGAGGCGAATATCGGCCTGTTCCTGATCGGACATTCTCTACCGTCTGCACGTCTGCGGCGCCCAAAGCTGGGCCTGATTGGGCGGGGCCGGGTGTTTTGTCACCGGCGTGCAGCCCATATCACATTTCACAGTGTCGTGGAATGCTACCACGGATCATTCGACATCGCCCGCGGAAGGTGACACACTGTCACCGTGCCGTCACAGAAGCGAACCTGCGGTGGACGCGCCGTGACGGTTGCAATCGAGGAAAACCATGAAAGGGAGAACCAATCATGTCTCTTGCATCCCATCTTGATGAGTTGCAGCGGAAACACGGCGACATCGAACGTGAAATCGATGACGCGATGAATCATCCATCGGTCGACGACCTCGAAATCGTGAATCTTAAGCGACGCAAGCTGGCACTCAAGGACGAGATTGAAAAACTAAGAGGAAAACCGACCACGCATTGATGCCCTCCTGACATAGCCGCCCGGTATCCGCGGCCTCTTTTCCCGGCGGCTCCCCGCCGCCGGGAAA
>NZ_RZRP01000653.1:0-3630 GCF_003997795.1 Mesorhizobium sp. M7A.F.Ca.US.005.03.2.1
GCATCGACATAGGCATCTTCATGGGCGGCATCGTCGTCGTCGAAAGCGTATTCGGCTGGCCCGGCATCGGCCAGCTCGCCTGGCAGGCCATCCAGCGCGTCGACATCCCGATCATCATGGGTGTGACGCTGGTGTCGGCCTTCGCCATCGTGCTGGGCAATCTGCTGGCCGACATCATCGCGCCCTTCATCGACCCCCGCATCAAGCTCAGATGAAATGAAAACCAGACAGAGAAAGGGAACATAAAAATGAAAAAGTTTCTCGCATCCACGGTAGCGGCATCGGCGCTGGCGCTGATGCTCGGCGTGACGAGCGTTCGCGCCGAGGACGCCGTCGATCCGAACGCCAAGCAGGGCGGCGCCATCACCATCACCTACAAGGACGACGTCGCCACGCTCGATCCGGCGATCGGCTATGACTGGCAGAACTGGTCGATGATCAAGAGCCTGTTCGACGGGTTGATGGACTACGAGCCGGGCACCACCAATTTGAAACCCGACCTCGCCGAAAGCTACGAGATTTCGCCCGACGGCAAGACCTTCACCTTCAAGCTGCGCCATGGCGTGAAATTCCACAATGGCCGCGAGATGACGGCCGACGACGTGAAATATTCGCTCGACCGCGTCACCAATCCGAAGACGCAGAGCCCCGGCGCCGGCTTCTTCGGCTCGATCAAGGGCTATGACGATGTCGCCGCCGGCAAGGCCGAGAGCCTCTCCGGCGTCACTGTCGTCGACCCTTACACGGTCAAGTTCGAACTGACCCGCCCCGACGCCACCTTCCTGCATGTGATGGCCATCAACTTCGCCCATGTCGTGCCGAAGGAAGAGGTCGAGAAATACGGCGCCGATTTCGGCAAGCATCCGGTCGGCACCGGCGCCTTCAAGCTCGCCGAGTGGACGCTCGGCCAGCGCATCGTCTTCGAGCGCAATGCGGACTACTGGCACAAGGGCCTGCCGCATCTGGACAAGATCACCTTCGAGATCGGCCAGGAGCCGATCGTGGCGCTGCTGCGCCTGCAGAAGGGCGAGATCGACGTCCCCGGCGACGGCATTCCGCCAGCAAAATTCCAGGAGGTGATGGCCGATCCCGAGCAGAAGGCACGCGTCGTCGAAGGCGGCCAGCTGCACACCGGCTATGTCACCATGAACACCACCATGGCGCCGTTCGACAATGTTAAGGTGCGCCAGGCAGTCAACATGGCGATCAACAAGGCGCGCGTCATCCAGATCATCAACGGCCGCGCCGTGCCGGCCAACCAGCCGCTGCCGCCGTCGATGCCGGGCTACGACAAGGAATACAAGGGCTATCCCTATGACGTCGCCAAGGCCAAGGCGCTGCTCGCAGAGGCTGGCCACCCCGACGGCTTCGAGACACAGCTGTTTGCCATGAACACCGATCCCAACCCGCGCATCGCCCAGGCGATCCAGCAGGATCTGGCGGCGATCGGCATCAAGGCCAGCATCCAGTCGCTGGCGCAGGCAAACGTGATTGCCGCCGGCGGCGACAAGGCCGGCGCACCGATGATCTGGTCCGGCGGCATGGCCTGGATCGCCGACTTCCCGGATCCGTCGAACTTCTACGGCCCGATCCTCGGCTGCGCCGGTGCGGTGCCCGGCGGCTGGAACTGGTCGTGGTATTGCAACAAGGATCTCGACGCCAAGGCGGCCGAGGCCGACTCGGTGGTCGACCCGGCTAAATCAGGCGAACGCGACAAGATGTGGAGCGCCATCTACGACAAGGTGATGGAAGACGCGCCCTGGGCGCCGGTCTTCAACGAGCAGCGCTTCACCATGAAATCGGCGCGCATGGGCGGCGCCGACAACCTCTATGTCGACCCGGTTCATATCCCGATCAACTACGACAATGTGTACGTAAAAGATGTGCAATAACTGCGACTACACCATCCATGGGCGCCAACATCATTTCGGCTGGGACAATTCGTTTGCCCCGGCCGAGCGGGTGGCGCCCGGCTCGACGATCGAGTTCCAGTGCCTCGATTCCTCCGGCGGCCAGTTGCAGGCCGGCAGCACGGTCGCCGACGTCGCCAAGCTCGACTTCGCCACCGTCAATCCGGTGACCGGGCCGATCTTCGTCGAGGGCGCCGAGCCGGGTGACGCGCTGAAGGTGACGATCGAGATGTTCAAGCCGTCCGGCTTCGGCTGGACGGCCAACATTCCGGGCTTTGGGCTGCTCGCCGACGACTTCAAGGAGCCGGCGCTGAACATCTGGAAATACGACGCTGCCTCGCTCGAGCCGGCGCTGTTCGGCAAGAATGCGCGTGTGCCGTTGAAACCCTTCGCCGGCACCATAGGCAACGCGCTGGCGGAAAAGGGCCACCACTCGGTGGTGCCGCCAAGGCGCGTCGGCGGCAATCTCGACATCCGCGATCTCGCCGCCGGCACCACGCTCTATCTGCCGGTGGAAGTGGCGGGCGCGCTGTTTTCGGTTGGCGACACCCATGCCGCGCAAGGTGACGGCGAGGTCTGCGGCACGGCGATCGAAAGTCCGATGGACGTCGTGCTCAAGCTCGACCTGGTCAAGGATGCCAGGCTGAAGACGCCGCGCTTCACCACGCCAGGCCCGGTGACGCGCCATCTCGACGCCAAGGGCTATGAGGTGACGACCGGCATCGGTCCGGACCTGATGACCGGCGCCAGGGAAGCGGTTGCGCAGATGGTCGACCTGCTCGCCGGTCGTTATCACATCGACCCAGTCGAGGCCTATATGCTGGCCTCGGTCTGCGGCGATCTCCGCATCAGCGAGATCGTCGACATGCCGAACTGGGTGGTGTCGTTCTACTTTCCGCGCTGCGTGTTTGAATGAGGAGGGGGGTGTGCCGGAGTAAATCCCTCTCCGGGTCACGCGCGCAATGATCGCCGCCAGCGAACCCATACTCGACATCGCCAACCTCTCCGTCAGCGTGCGCGGCGAGGAGGGCGAGCGCGAGGTCGTCTCCGACCTGTCGCTGACGTTGTCTCGTGGCGAGACGCTGTGCATTGCCGGTGAATCCGGCTCCGGCAAGTCGATGACCGCTCTGGCCATCATGCAGCTTCTGCCGCAGCCTGCCGCCAGGATTTCATCCGGCAAGGTCCATCTCGGCGATACAGATCTGACGATTCTGGACGAGCGCCGGATGCGGCGCATTCGCGGCAACCGCATCGCCATGATCTTCCAGGAGCCGATGACCTCACTCAACCCGGTGCTGTCGATCGGCCGGCAGCTCACCGAATCCATCGAGGCGCATACCTCCCTGTCGCAGAGCGAGGCTCGCCAGCGTGCCATCGAGGCGCTGAAGGCGGTGCGCATTTCGGAAGCCGAAAGCCGGCTAAAGCAGTTTCCGCACGAACTGTCCGGCGGCATGCGCCAGCGGGTGATGATCGCCATGGCGCTGGCGCTCGAGCCGGACGTGCTGATCGCCGACGAGCCGACGACGGCGCTCGACGTCACCGTGCAAGGCGAGGTGCTGGAACTTTTGCGCGATCTGCAGCGCCAGCATGGCACCAGCGTCATCCTCATCACTCATGACATGGGCGTCGTCGCCGAAATGGCCGACCGCGTCATCATCATGCGGCATGGCCGCATGGTCGAAGAGGGAAAAACCGCTGACATTTTCGCCAGGCCGCAAGC
>NZ_RZRP01000654.1:0-3629 GCF_003997795.1 Mesorhizobium sp. M7A.F.Ca.US.005.03.2.1
GATCGCACTTCTTCCCGTGCACGGCGTCGTCATCGAGACGCGGGCCGAAGCACTGGAAGGCATGCCCGAAACCATCGAGACACGGCTGACAGCTATGCCGGAAGCGATGGTGCGGAATGCCCCCGCCGGCGCCGCCTTCGCCATCCTTACCCACGATCATGCGCTGGATTTCCTGATCGTCGCGGAAGCGCTGAAACGCGGTGACACCGCCTATGTCGGCATGATCGGCTCGAAGACCAAGAAAGCGACGTTCAGGACTTGGTTCCTGAAATCGGCGGACGGCAGCCAGGCCGAGTTTGCCCGCCTCGTCTCGCCAATTGGCGGCGACACCGTCAAGGACAAGCGCCCTCAGGTCATCGCGGCGCTGGCTGCGGCCGAGATCATGACGGCGCTGGTCAATCACAACGCAGCCTTAAATGCCGACCATCAAATTCCGCATGGCAAGGTGATGGCAGGCTAAGCTGCGCCGCAGCTAAACCGGCCGTTTCAAACCCAGATGGTCGCGCAGCGTGCGGCCCTGGTATTCCGTCCGGAACAGGCCGCGCCGCTGCAACTCCGGCACGACGAGCGTGGCAAAGGCATCGAGTTCCCCGGGGAAATATGAGGGCATGACGTTGAAACCGTCGGCCGCCCCACCCTCGAACCGCGTCTGCAGTTCGTCGGCGACTTGGGCCGCTGTGCCGACGATGCGCCAATGGCCCCGCGCGCCGGCAAAATGCCGGGCGAGCTGGCGGATGGAGAGGCCGTCGCGGCGCGATTGCTCGATCACCAGCGCTTGCCTGCTCTTCATCCCCTCGCTCTCCGGCAGTTCCGGCAGTGGCCCATCGATCGGATAGCGCCACAGATCGGAGATGCTGAGATAGCTGGACAGCAGCGCCACGCCGACATCGTCGGGGATCAGCTCCTGCAATTCCTCGTATTTTTCACGGGCCTCCGCTTCGGTCTCCGCCACCACCGGTGCGACGCCCGGCATGATCTTGATGTCGTCCGGCTCGCGCCCGTAGGCCGGCAGACGTCCTTTGAGATCGTCATAGAAGGCCTTGGCTTCCTCGAAGGTCTGCGCCGCCGTGAACACCACATCGGCGGTGCGGGCGGCAAGGTCGCGGCCGACATCCGAGGCGCCGGCCTGAACCATCACCGGCGCGCCCTGCGGCGAGCGCGGCAGGTCGAGCGGATCGCGAACCGAAAAGCTCTGGCCGTTATGGCCGGAAGCCTTGCCGTGCCACAGGCCGGTCACCACCTCGGCGAACTCGCGCGCCCGTTCGTAGCGGTCGGCATGGGGCTTGAGGCCCGTCGCGCCGAAATTGGCTGCTTCGATGGGGCTGGCCGAGGTGACCAGATTCCAGCCGGCCCGGCCGCCGCTCAGATGGTCGAGCGACAGGAAGGTTCGTGCCAGCCCATAGGGCTCGTTGTAGCTTGTCGACGCTGTCGAGACGAGGCCGATGCGGCTGGTCTGGACGGCGAGCGCCGAGAGCAGGCTGATCGGCTCGAAACCGATCGAGCGCGACGTCTGGCTGGCAATGCCGATATTGGCTTCACGCAGGCCGGCGGCGTCCTCGCAGAACACCATGTCGAATTTTGCCGTCTCCGCCGTGCGCGCCAATGCGATGTAATGGTCGATGTCGATGCCGGCGGTGACGTGTGCCTTGGGATGGCGCCAGGCGGCGATGTGGTGGCCTGTCGCCCACAGGAAGGCGCCCAGCCTCATCTGGCGAGCGGTCATCGGTCACCTCCGCCGGCAAGCCCGAGATGCGAGCGCAACGTTTTTCCGCGATAGCTTTCTCGAACCAGGCCACGCCGCCGCAGTTCCGGCAGAACCAAGCCGACGAAATCGTCGAGCGCTGAAAGCTGTGCCGGCATCAGGATGTTGAACCCGTCGCAGCTTTTCGCCAGGAATTCCTTTTCCAGCCTCTCGGCGACGGCAGCCGGCTTACTATCGGCGATAAGCGCGACGTTCGTCAGCACTTTCACAGCATCGGGAGTGCGTCCGCACGCCGTGACACGGCGCCTGATATCGTCATAGCGTTCGGTCGCGCCCTCCACCAGTCCGCCGTCCAGCAGGATGACATCGGCGGTGCGAGTGGCAATATCGAAGTCGGATTCCTGCAGGCCCGACAAGACGAGCACTGGCGTATCCTGCGGCGACCGGGCGACGTTCAGCGGTCCGCGCACGGAAAAGAATTCGCCCTTGTGCTCCAGCAGGTGCATCTTTTCGGGGTCGTGGAAGCGGCCGCCGCTCTGGTCGAACAGCAGCGCGTCCGCATCCCAGCCCTGCCACAGACCTTGCACGATGCCGATATATTCCTCACTGCGACGGCGGAAATCGTTAGGCGAAAATCCTTCGGGCCGGCTGAAATTGGCTGCTTCCCGTGGCGCTTGCGTCATGGTTGCGTTCCAGCCACTGCGGCCGTGGCTGATAACGTCGAGCGAAGCGAAACGGCGTGCCAGATTGTAGGGTTGGTGGGCAATTGTCGAGGCAGCCGCAACCAGGCCGATCCTGCTTGTGACAGTCGCCAGAGCGGCCAGTAAGGTCGTCGCTTCGAAGGGCATCCGTTTGTTCGCGGCTTCGCTTTCGGACGCTGGCACGGCATCGGCAAGCAGCACCATGTCCAGCCCGGCTGCTTCAGCCTTTTGCACGAAACCAGCCAGGCGGCTGAATTCCAACCCAGTCTCGAGGGATGGATCGGCGAGCGAAACGGCAAGATGCATTGTGGCGCCGTTGTCCATCGAGGGTTCCCTATGAGATGAAATGCCACCCGAACTATGTTCGCCACATCCTGGGATGGCAACCGCCGGCGCTGGGCCAAACCGCCGCTCACCTACCGGCCAGTCCCTATTTGCCGGCCAGCCTTTATTTGCCAGCAAGCAGATCGTTGATCAGCCGCTGGCAGCGCTCGGCCATGAAGTCGAGCAGCAGCCGCACTTTTGGATCCTGCAGCTTCTTGTGCGGATAGACGGCGGCGAACTGCACCGGTGTCGGTGGCGTGCTGGGCAGGATCACCTTCAGCCGCCGGTCGCGGATGAATGGCTCGACCTCGAAGCGCGGCTTGTTGATGATGCCGCGGCCTGAAAGCGCCCAGCCGGTGAGCACGTCGCCATCGTCGGTGTCGTAGGGCCCGTGTACCTCGAATTTCTGCGGGCCGGTGGGGGTCTGCAGCGTCCACACATATTCGCGCGCGCCCGAATAACGCAGCATCAGGCAGTCGTGCTTCTTGCCGATCAGCTCCTGCGGCTCAATCGGTTCGCCGCGCGCTTCGAGATATTTCGGTGCCGCCACCAGCACGCGCTCGCATTCCATGATGCCGCGCATCCTGAGGCTGGAATCCTCGATGATGCCGAGCCGGAAGGCGACGTCGATGCCTTCCTTCATGATGTCGACATTGTGGTCCGAGAGCCTCAGCCGCACCTCGATATCAGGGTATTTGTCGTGGAAATCGGGGATGCCCGACGCCACCAGCCGGCGGCCGAGGCCGAGCGGTGCCGTGACGCGGATGGTGCCGCGCGGCTGGCCGGAAAGGGCAGAGACCGCGGCTTCCGCCTCGGTGATCGCCTCCAGCACCTGCTTGGCGCCCCCGTAAAAAACCGTGCCATGCTCGGTCGGCATCAATTGCCGCGTGGTGCGGTTGAAC
>NZ_RZRP01000655.1:0-3625 GCF_003997795.1 Mesorhizobium sp. M7A.F.Ca.US.005.03.2.1
AGGTTCTCGATCATGCCGCCTTTCGAGCTCGGCGCCACCACCATGGGCTACGGGCTGGGCCCGGCCTCCGCCTCAGCCTTCAATTCGCCTGATGCCAAGCGGCGTTCCATCTCCTTCGTCGGCGACGGCGGCTTCTGGCACAACGGCCTGACCTCCTCAATTGGCAACGCGGTGTTCAACAAGAACGACGGCGTCATCGTCATCGTCGATAATTTTTACTCGGCCGCCACCGGCGGCCAGGACATCCTCTCGTCCCGCGCCGGCAACAAGACCAAGTCGACGAAGCATCCGATCACCGAGGCGGTCAAAGGCATGGGCGTCAAATGGCTGCGCCATGTCGACCGCACCTATGACGTGACCAAGATGCAGGACACGCTGCGCGAGGCGCTGACGACGGAGGAGAAGGGGCCGAAAGTCATCGTCGCCTCGTCCGAATGCATGCTCAACCGCCAGCGCCGCGAAAAGCCGCTGGTCGACAAGGCGATCAAGGGCGGGACCCGTGTCGTGAAACCGAAGTTCGGCGTGGATGAGGACATCTGTACCGGTGACCATGCCTGCATGCGGCTGTCCGGCTGCCCATCGCTGTCGGTCAAGTCGCTCGACGATCCTTTGCGCGACGATCCGGTCGCGCATATCGACCAGAGTTGCGTCGGCTGCGGCAATTGCGGCGAGGTCGCCGATGCGGCGGTGCTCTGCCCGTCCTTCTATCGCGCCGACGTCGTCCACAATCCAAGCCGCTGGGATCGCTTCCTGGAAGCCGCGCGCCGCGCCACCATCAGCCTGTTGCAGCGTCGCCGCGAAAGCCGGCGCCTGACTTTCGCCGATGCTTGACGCCGTCCCCCCACTTCGCGCCCACGCCGGCGCTCAGGATGGTGAGCGTGTCATCAAGCTCGCCGTGCTGGCGGTCGGCGGCCAGGGCGGCGGCGTGCTCGCCGACTGGATTACCGATGTCGCCGAGCGCAACGGCTATGTCGCGCAGTCGACCTCGGTCGCCGGCGTCGCCCAGCGTACCGGCGCCACCATCTATTATGTCGAGATGGCCCGCGACACCGGCCGGCTGCCGGTCTTTGCGCTGTCGCCCTCGCAGGGCGACGTCGACATCCTGATCGCCGCCGAATTGATGGAAGCCGGCCGTGCCATCATTCGCGGCTTCGTCACGCCCGAGCGCACCACGCTGATCGCCTCGTCGCACCGCATCGCCGCCGTGTCGGAAAAGATCGAACCGGGCGATGGCCGGGCCTCGTCGTCGAAGGTGCATGCAACGGCGGAAGCCGCATCGAAGCGCTTCATCGCTTTCGATATGGAGAAGATCGCCGCCGACAATGGCTCGATGATCTCGGCCAGCCTGCTTGGCGCGCTGGCGGGATCCGACGCCCTGCCGTTCACGCGCGAGAGCTACGAACAGGCGATCGGTGCCGGCGGCCGGGGCGTCAAGGCCAGCCTCGCCGCCTTCGGTGCCGCGTTTGACCGTGCGCGCGGCACGGCGGCACCGGCGCCTAGGCCGGCCGAGCCCGCGATTGTCGAATCTGCCCTGGGCGCCGGACAGGTGAGTGGCCCGCAAAACCTGCTGCAAGGCTGGCAGGCCTTGGCTGTCCGTATCGATCTGTTGCCGGTGGCCGTGCGCGACATGGCGCTTCGAGGCTTGAGAAAGGTCGTCGACTATCAGGACATCGCCTACGGGCGCGACTATCTCGACCGGTTGGACAAGGCCGTCGCGCTGGACGGGCCGATTCAGGGCTATGGCTTGTCCATCGCTGCCGCCAAGCATCTGGCCAATGCGCTGTGCTACGACGACATGATCCGCGTCGCCGATCTCAAGACACGTTCGACGCGCGACAAACGCGTGCGCCGCGAGGTCGGCGTCAAGGATGGCTCGATCCTGCAGGTGACCGAATATTTCCATCCGCGCATCGAGGAGTTCTGCGGCACGCTGCCGGCGGGTCTGGGCAGCTACATCGAGGACCGGCCGAAGCTCGCCGCCTTTCTCGACCGCCGCATCAACCATGGCCGCCGCATCCGCACCGACAGTTTTGCCGGCTTTGCAGCACTCTGGTTCATCGGCGGCCTGCGCCGCTGGCGCCGCAGCCTGCTGCGCCACAAGGTCGAGGTCGCTCATCTCGATGGCTGGTACGCGCTGGCGCTCGACCATGTGCCCCAGGATTACGCACTGGCCGTCGAGATCCTCAATTGCCGCCGGCTGATCAAGGGCTACAGCGACACCCATGCCCGGGCGCAGTCGAAATTCGACCGGGTGCTGTCCGCGCTCGACATGGTCAAGGGCCGCACCGACGCCGCCGACTGGATCCGCCGCCTGCGCGAGATGGCGCTGAAGGACGAGAAGGGCGACATGCTCGACGGTGCGCTGAAGACCGTGGCGACGCTGGGGCCAGATAAAATCGGCTGAGATAACTAGCGAGCATCTACCGATTGGAGCGGCGCCAGCCCATGCAGCGGCGCCGCTTCCGGGAACAGATGCAGCAGCCCTGAATCGACGCGCCGGCGCAGATGTGCGTCCACTTCGGCCCGATCCTGACAACCATGAAACCTGCCGCCGCAACGGTCGCGCAGGCGCACGAGGTCGGCCATGACAGGCGACATCGGCAGGCCGGCAGCGTCGAGCAGGCTCGCGCTGAGGAAGCCGACGTCGAGCGGGGCCAGGTCAGGCATCGGATGGCGCAAAGGATGGTTGAAGGTGGTGAGCGTGTAGAAAGTGCGATAGGCAAGCGAGCCAGGGGTCGCCAAGGCGTCGTCCCCGGCGATCGCGTCGACGAACGGCTTGGTCGCCGACGACTGGTGATCGCCGAATTCGAGCACCACGGCGCCGCGTTCACCGGCATCCGCTTGCCTCTTGTCGAGGAAATCCTGGAAATCGCCGCGCGCTACCGCCATCCGGCGCAGATACTCATTGGCCTGGAAATCGCCCGAGAAAGGCTCGCCCTCGACCTTCAGCCCGGGCTCCATCCGCCCCTCATAGGGTGAGTGCGGAAACATGGTCTGGATTTCGAGGAACAGCGGCCGGCCGTCTTCCCTATGGTGCCTGGCGATGAATGCCTCGGCCGCCTGGTAATAAAAGTTGTCGCGCAGGTGATAGAAGGGCGCGGCGATGTCCTTGATGTCGAGCATGGTCTCGAAACCGATCGATTTCAGGAACGGCCCTTCATTGACGAACGAAAAGTCCATCGGCGTCATCACGACAGTCCGATATCCGCAGCGCGCCAGCACCTCCGGCAAGGCTCCGGCGACCTTGTCCTGCAGGGTGATGGTCAGATAGGGGCTTCGCCAGCCGAAATCGGTGGCCGACAGGCCGGTCATCAGCGACAGATTGGTGATCCAGGTGCCGCCGCCAAACGTCTCGACCTGCATCTGGTGCGGCGTGCCGGCCCCCGGTGCGAATCTCTGCAGGAATCCCGCGCCGTTGCCGACCTGCGGAAAATAGCCGGGATCGGACTGGCTTTCGCTGAGCACGAAAAAGACGTCGGGAAGATCAGCCCGGTCGCCGCAATCGACCGTGTCGGCAAAAGGCGGCTGCGGCGCCACGGCTTGCAGCCGCTTTTCGAAGCCCGATTCTACAACGAGGTTGTGCAAATCCAGCAGCGAGACGAAGAAGGCCGACATGTGCCGGCCC
>NZ_RZRP01000656.1:0-3619 GCF_003997795.1 Mesorhizobium sp. M7A.F.Ca.US.005.03.2.1
GCCCGGCTTGATGATGGCGCTCGATCGCGGCGGCCAGTGCCAGGGCGTGGTGTTCGAGATCGCGGAACCGGTGGCGGCCAACCTCGAAGCGCTGCTGCGCCGCGAAATGACCATCCTGCCCGCCGTCAACGTGCCGCGCTGGCTGCAGGTCAGGACCGAAGGCGGCCCATGTCGCGCGCTTGGCTTCGTCGTCGATCCCGCCAATCCGCGTTATGCCGGCAAGCTCGACAAGCAGGCGATCGCGGCGACGCTGGTGACAGCCGTCGGTCATTGGGGCTCGGGCGCGCAATATCTATTCGAGACGATCCGCCACCTCGAAGCCTGCGGCATCCGCGACCGCAATCTGTGGCGGCTGCAGGAACTGGTGGCGGAAGAGATCGGGCTGACCGTCGCCCAGAAGTGATCCGCCCAGAAGTGATCCGCTCAGACGCGGCACGCTTCAGTCGTGTTTGGCTCCGGATGCTTGCAGGCCACAGCACCTTGCGAAGCAAATCTCTGATTTCGGAAGTCTCCGCAGTGAAGGTTTAATGAATTGAAAACAGTTCTGGGCCAACGATGACCTGAACACCGGCGCAGGACACGGTGCGCGTGGGCCAATCATGAAATCCTCGACCGGAGAGCACTACCCAGCGCTGGATCATGTTCGTGGCCTGGCGGCTTTTCTTGTCTTTACCTGGCATTTCCTTCATGCTTCTCCTGAAGGCCCCGTGCCTTATGACTTCGTGCCGGCTCTTCCTATCTTCAGCGTTCTGGATGAAGGGCATACTGGCGTTTCCCTGTTCATGGCGCTTTCCGGCTACCTGTTCGCCAAGCTGCTCGATGGAAAGCAGATCAACTATCTGCCCTTCTTTGCCAACAGGGCCCTCAGGCTGCTTCCGCTTCTCCTGGCCATGCTATGCATCGAGGCCTGCCGCAGGTACGTGGCCGGCCAGTCCCTCGACGGGTATTTCACGGGCGTCGGATTGGGGTTTCTTTTTCCCACCCTCCCGAACGGCGGCTGGTCGATAACGATCGAAGCGCACTTCTACCTGTTGCTGCCGTTCTTGCTGATGGTATCCAGGCGGTTTGTGTTCGCGCCCTTGCTGTTCATCGCGGCAGCCATTGTGCTGAGGTCCGTCCTGTATGTGCAGATCGGCGAAGTGCAGTCGGCGGCGTCCGCAACCATCATAGGCCATGCGGATCAGTTCCTGGCCGGCATTCTTGCCTTTCACCTGCGTGCCCACGCGAAGAACCAACACTGGCTGGCGCTGGCCGTGCTCATGGCTTTTTCGGGGTTCTTCTGGTGGTTCGATGCAGCCGGCGGATTTTACCAACTGGGCCGCTATCCGTCGCCTCATTGGATATGGATCATCCTGCCGACCCTGGAGGCGGCAGCCTATTCATTCGGCATCGCCTACTACGACACGAGCTTTTCGAGAAAGCGAACAAGCCCGCCATTCAGGGTACTGGAGAAGGCTGGGGCCTACAGCTATTCGATCTATCTTCTGCACCTGTTCTTCGTCATGCAATTGGCAGCGTTCATAGACACGAATGTCATGAGCATCAGCAATTTCTACGTCGCATGCCTCTGGTCCGCATTGTGCTTCGTGGCGACGATCCCGATCGGCTATCTCAGCTATACCTGCGTCGAGGCGCCATTCCTGCGCCTGCGTCTGCGCTATATGGACCAAAAGCCCGAAACCGCGGCATCGACCGCGGCTGAGCTTGGATCGGTCATCGCCGATACACCGACCTCGTTCAGCCGTCCCTGAGCCATACCAGCATCTCGCCGGGCTCGCGGTTGTCCCAGGCGAAATAGGGAATGGCGGTCAGTCGCGTCTCGGCGGTGGCCGGCGGCTCGGGCCTGTAGAGCCCGTCCTGCCAGCCGTCGGAGACATCGGCAAGTGCCGCGGTCGACAGCGTCACCACGCCGCCGAGAAGTTCCGGCCGGTGCTGCGCTTCGATGGTGGCCGTCCGCGGCAGCGTCAGGCGATGCGGCTGGCTGTCATTGTCTGATGCCTCGAAGCAATAGATCAGCGGGCCGCGTGACAGCGCGACGCGACCAGCATCCTGGCGCACCTGCGGGTTGGCATAAAGCCGCTCGATCGGCATTTCGAGATCGAGCCGGACATTGTCGCCCTTTTTCCATGTCCGCTTGATCGCGGCGTAGCCGTCGCTGGTGATATCCGCCAGCCTGATGGCTTCGCCGTTTATCTTCAACCCGGCACTGGCGCTCCAGGCGGGAATGCGCAGGTGCAAAGTGAACTCGACCGGCGCCCGCGGTTCGAGCATGATGTCGACGGCGCCGTCCCAGGGATAGCTGCTGACCTGCGTCAGGCTCACCGGGACGCCCGATATATCGAAGCGCGCGGTCGAGTCGCCATAGAGGTGGACGGCCAGCGCATCGTCGGCCAGGCTGTAGAAATAGCTGCCGATCGAGGCGACCATGCGCCCGATATTGGGCGGGCAGCACGGGCAGCGGTGCCACTTCCACCTGTTGTGCTTGCCCCGGCTTTCCAATGGATTCTCGTAGAAAAACAGCGAGCCGTCGAGCGACAGGCCCGAGATCGAACCGTTGTAGAGGGCGCGTTCCATCATGTCGGCGTAGCGCGCGTTCGGCCCCATGCCGAGCATGCGGCTGGCCCAGAACACCAAGCCGACCGCCGCACAGGTCTCGGCATAGGCGCTTTCGTTGGGCAGGTCGTAGTCGCTGGTGAAGCCCTCATTGTGCGCCGACGGCCCCAGTCCGCCAGTGATGTAGAGACTCTTGGTGGTGAGATCGTCCCACAGAAGGTCGAGTGCTGCTCGCAGCGTATCATCGCCATATTCGGTCGCGATATCGGCCATGCCGGAATAGAGGTACATCGCCCTGACAGCATGGCCGACGACCTTGTTCTGTTCTCGCACCGGGATATGCGACTGGCTGTATTCATAGGTCTTGAAATGATAGGCCTTCGGGTCGGCGCCGCGGGCGCGGGCCTCCTCGTCGAAATAATGCGGCTGCTGACCGCGCTGGTCGATGAAGTATCTGGCCAACTCCATATATTTCCGCTCGCCGGTCACCCGTGCCAGCTTGACCAGCGCCAGCTCGATCTCCTCGTGGCCGCAATAGCCCTTCTTCTTGCCGGGCTCCGGGCCGAGTACCGACGCGATGTGGTCGGCATAGCGGCACATGATATCGAGCAGCTTGCGTTTTCCCGTCGCCTGGTAGTAGGCGACCGCGCCCTCGATCAGATGGCCGGCGCAATAGAGCTCGTGGCAGTCGCGCAGATTGGTCCAGCGCTTGCCGGGCTGGATGCGTTGGTACCAGCTGGAGAGATAGCCGTCCTCCTGCTGCAGCCTGCCATACATGTCGATGACGGCGTCGATCTTCTTCTCCAGTTCGGGATTCTTGCGCCGGTAAAGCGAATAGGCCGCGGTCTCGATCGTCTTGCCGAGATCGGAATCCCAGAACATCTGCGTGGTCACCGTCGATCCGGTGAATTCCGCGCCCTGGCGGTCGGCTTCGTCGGGAGAGGGCGAGTGGAAGGGGATGACTATGCCGGGCGAGGGACGGTCCGGATCGATCTGCTCCAGCATGCGGGCCTCCACGCAGCGCTCGTAAAGGATATCGGCGGTGCGGGCGGCGACAGCGTCGGCG
>NZ_RZRP01000657.1:0-3619 GCF_003997795.1 Mesorhizobium sp. M7A.F.Ca.US.005.03.2.1
ATATAGTTGCGGATCGTCTCGATGATGCGGTCCTGGTCGGCTTCGCTGAGATAAGGGTGCATCGGCAGGCACAGGATCCGCTTCGGCAGGTCTTCCGAAACGGCAAGGCCGGTCGGCGTGCGCGGATAATCGCGATAAGCGACCTGGGCATGCAGCGGCTTCACATAGTAGATGACAGACGGAATGCCCTTTTCGCCGAGATGCGCCCTCAGCCCGTCGCGCTTCGGCGTCTCGATGGCGTATTGCGCCCAGGCCGAACGGCTGCCGTCCAGATTGCGGGCGGCGGTAACGACGTCGCCAAGCCCATCGGCATAGCGCTTTGCCACGACCTGCCGGGCGACCATCTCGTCTTCGAGAATGGCCAGCTTCTCGATGAGGATCGCCGCCTGTATCGTGTCGAGCCGCGAATTGATGCCGACGCGGACATTGTCGTACTGCGTCTCGCCCTTGCCATGAAAGGCGAACGAGCGAAGCTGTTCGGCCAGCGCATCGTCATTGGTGAACATCGCGCCGCCGTCGCCGTAGCAGCCAAGCGGTTTTGCCGGATAGAAGCTGGTCGAGCCGACCGCACCGAAGGAGCCGCACATCTTGCCGTCGAGCGAACCGCCCATCGACTGGGCGGCATCCTCGATCACCATCAGGCCTTCGCGGTTGGCGATCGCCATGATCGCCTCGTAATCGGCGGCAAGGCCAAACAGATCGACGGGAATGATTGCCTTCGGCTTCAGCCTTCCTTCCTTCTTGATCATGGCAATGGCCGCTTCGAGGCTGGCAATGTCGATGTTGTAGCTGTGCGGGTCGACATCGACGAACACCGGCTCGGCCTTGGCCAGCGCCACCACTTCGGCGGTGGCGGCGAACGTGAAGCTCGGCACGAACACCGCGTCACCCGGGCCGACGCCGGCTGCAAACAGCGGCAACAGCAGCGCGTCGGTGCCGTTGGCGCAGGCCACGACATGCTTGGTACCGATATAGGCGGCAAGCTTGTTCTCGAATTCGGTGACTTGCGGGCCAAGAATATAGCGGCCCTCGTCGACGACACGGTCGATCGCGGCCTTCAGCCGGTCGCGGATTCGTTCGCGCTGCGCGCCTAGATCGATGAACTGCATGTCGGCCTCAAAATGGGTTAGCCAGATAATCGGCCGCTGGTACCAGAGTTGCGCTTGCCGAGAAAGCCGGGCAGGCGGAGCCCTAAATTGCGGAAGTGTCGCAGTCCGTTACCAGTTTTCCCGGCGAATGTCAGTCAGATGCCGGAAATCCGGGCTTCGTCGGGCGCCATCCCGCCCTTATAGCCTTGGAAAGAGCCCCTGCGAAACATAAAGTGATCGATTGGGCTCAACTTATGTTGAGCGTTGCTCAGGCGATTTCATGTCGCCAGGGTGGATTGGCGCCGGCCCGCGACACGGTCACTGCCGCCGCCTTCGCGCCGAGCGCCAGCGCCTTATGGATGGCGTCTACCGACAGTCCGGAAATCGCCGCTTTCGTCAGCAGGCCTTGCTCGTGCAGCGAGGCGAGGATGCCGGCGTTGAACGTGTCGCCGGCGCCGACCGTGTCGACCACCTCGACCCTTTCGGGCACGACGGCAACCGCATGTTCCCTGGTATAGCCGACCGCGCCTTCGCCGCCATGGGTGACGACGATCAGCTTCGGGCCGCGGTCCAGCCAATTGCGGATGACATCCTCATGCGAGCCGGCTTCGCCGAACCAGTTCAGGTCTTCGTCCGACAGTTTCACGATGTCGGCCATCGCCATCATGGTGCGAATGCGCTTGAGGTGCTTGGCCTTGTCCGGGATGAAGTTCGGCCGGATGTTGGGGTCGAGCATCATGACGCGGCTTTCATGCTCGCGCCGCATGAACTCTTCATAGGCACTGCCGGCGGGCTCGGAAATCAGGCTGATGGCGCCGAACAGCATGGCTTCGATCTCGTTGCCGAGCTGCGGCAAATCGTCGATCGTCAGCATGCGTCCGGCGGTGTTCTCGTCATAGAAAGTGTACGTCGCCTGGCCGTTGGTGAGCTTGACGAAGGCCAGCGTGGTTGGCCGTGGCGAGGTGTGTGCATAGGTGGAACTGACCTTGCTCGCCCCAAGCGCATCCCGGAATTGGCCGCCGAACAGATCCGACGACAGGCCGGAAAAGAAGCCGGCCGGCGCGCCGAGCCGGCCAAGTGCGATTGCCGTGTTGAACACGGCGCCGCCGACATAAGGCGCAAAGGCCGGCTCGCCCGCTGTCGTCGTGCGCGGCAGCATGTCGATCAGGGCTTCGCCGCAGCAGAGGATCATGGCTTCTTGGTCTCCGGCGGATAGATCACGCCCTTGCGTATGATGATGTTGGCGTAGAGCCGCGGCTCGCTTGTCGCGACGATGGCATGCGCCGATTTGACCCGTGCATAGAAGTCGGCGCCGGCCAGCGCAACCACCTTGCGGCCTGGCGCCCGTTTGGCGCAGATCGCTTCGATCTCATGATGGACAGGATCGGCAAGCGAGGGATCGCCTCGGACCGAGGCGCGAAACAGCGCCTCCGGCACGGCGTCATCGACAGGCAGGACACTCAATATCGCGTCGAGTACCGGGATAAGAGGGTGGCCATCGGCGCGTACCAGTCGGGTTGCCTGCTGTTCCGCCGGATAGTTTCCGTCGACAAGGGCGATTTCGTCGCCATGGCCCATGCCGCGCAGGATCGCCAGAAGCTCCGGACCGAGCAGCGCCGGGATTCCGATCAGCATCAGGCGCTCCTGGAAATCGTCGTCGAGCCGATCAGGAAGCGTTCGGAAAGTGGCAGGCTGGCGCCGCCGAGCGCCCGGGCATGGATACCGACGGTTCCCTCGCGAATGGCGGGCAGCTTCAAGCCTTCGCCGTCGATCGTGGCGATTGCCGCAATGATGGCGTCGACCAGCTGGCGGCGCACCGCCTTCGGCATCCAGCCGTCGATCACCGCCGCTTCGAAATCGATGATCGAGGATGCGGCGACGATGGCGTAAGCGAGCGCCCTTGAGGCGCTGGCGATCCAGCCGTCGAGTTCGGGTCCGATCTCGCCCCAGTCTTCCGGCGAGGTCCACAGATGCGAGGCCTCGATGCCGCGCGCATTGAGCGCCTTTTCGAGCATGGCGATGGAAGCGACATCGATCAGTTGGGTCGGCTTGCCGTCCGGCCCGGGCACGGGCATGGAGCCGAGCGCTCCGGCATTGCCGGTCGGGCCGCCAAAAAGCCGGCCGTTCAGCACGATGCCGCCACCGGCAAAGGCGCCGATATAGAAATAGACGAAGTCACGCGCAGCGCCCGCCTGCCCGAAGACGAGTTCGGCGCCGCAGGCCGACGTGGCGTCGTTCTGCAAATAGACCGGAAAATCGCATTGCGCCTGGATGTCGGCCCTGATGTCGCGGTGACGCCATTCGTCCATCACGTCGCGCGGGGCGCCGGCGGTATCGGCCCAGTTCCACAATTCGAACGGCATGGCGATGCCCAGCCCGGCGATGCGCTTGTCTTGCGCGGGCGTGAGCTCGCCGCGCATCTGCCGCATGCCGTTGCTGACGAAGTCCACCGTCTCGCGCGGCGCCGGGTAGCGATAGGAATGCTGCAGCATCGAACGGACATTGCCAAGGAAGTCGATCAACAACAGTTC
>NZ_RZRP01000658.1:0-3597 GCF_003997795.1 Mesorhizobium sp. M7A.F.Ca.US.005.03.2.1
GGCCGCTGACGTGCGGGTCGACCGGCGCGGATGCCCCTGTCGCCAGCCAGTCGGCATGCACTTCGGCCCCCTCCATCGCAGCGATCGAGCCCCGCTTGGTCGCCGAACGAAAGTCTGCGAGCAAGTCGTCGATCGATATGTCCGCCAGGTGCGCTCCTATCTGCTCGATCTCGCGAAGGCTGCGTTCGAACGCCGCGGCGACCTCACTTTCAGTGTCTTCGAAAAGAAGCCCGCGCGGAATGCCGACGCGAAGCCCGGTAAGCGGCAGCGGCACGTGCAATGCCGGCGGTTCTTCGCCGGCCATCGCGGCATCGGCGACCGCGCATGCGGTGACGCTCAGCGCCAGCGGTCCAATCGAATCCAGCGTTGCCGACAATGGGTAGGCGCCGGTCAATGGCACGCGCCGCGCCGTCGGCTTGAAGCCGACGACGCCGTTCAGCGATGCCGGTATGCGCACCGAACCGCCCGTATCCGAGCCAATGGCGATGTCGCAGGTGCCTTCGCCGACCGAAACGCCGGCGCCCGAAGACGAACCTCCCGGGATACGGCTGGCATCCATCGCATTGCCGGGCGTGCCATAGTGCTGGTTGTCACCGATCGCGGTGAAGGCGAATTCGGTCATGTTGGTCTTGCCGACGATGACCGCGCCGGCCTGCCGCAGCCGGCTGACGATCACGGCATCGCGCAAGGCGGGCGCGGCGGTCTTGAGCATCAGCGAGCCGGCCGTGGTTGGCTCGCCGGCGACATCGAACAAATCCTTGATCGAGACGATGGTGCCGTCGAGCGGCCCGAGCGTCACGCCGGCTTGGCTGCGCGCATCGCTGGCATCGGCCGCGGCCCTCGCGGCTTCGGCATAGAGCTTCGTGAACACACGCTCTTCGCCGGCACGGGCGGCGAGGCGCGCAAGGATGATTTCCAGATGATCACGGACGGATTGCATTTTCGGTGTCGGACTCCGGACGCCCTGAACGTCTTAAGGGATAGCGGCCAGTGCCTGGCTTGCCGAGACTTAACCCGGCGCAGACGGTTTTGCACCCTGTCGAATGCGAGGAACAAAGGCAGTTGCCACTGCGGCAAGGTCGCCTTCGAATTCAAGGCCGAACTGACCAGCGCCATCAGGTGCAATTGCTCGATCTGCTCGCGCAAGGGCGCCCTGTTGTGTGCCATCCCGCACGGGACCTTGCGGGTCCTGGCCTGGGGCGACGATTTGGGCACCTACACATTCGGCAATCATGCCATCGCGCACCGGTTCTGCCGGGCCTGCGGCATCCATCCCTTTGCGGAGGATGTCCGCGAGGGCCGTGAACGCAGCGCCTACATCAACATCAACTGCGTGGCCGATCTCGACCCCTCGACCCTGTCGGTCTTCGATTTCGACGGGCGGTCGGCCTGAGTTCGTTCGTCGCTGCCGTCACAACGGCGTCGACCCGAAAACCGTGATGGTTCTCGGGCCGACGCGCAGGTGTCAGGGAAGCCTGATTGCGGCGAGGCTACTCGGCCTGCTTCGGGCCGCGCAGGAACACCACGCTGGCCGCCAGCAATGTCGCCGCGCCGCAATGGGCGAAGGCACTGGCGACGCCGGTGTGGTCGACCAGCAGGCCGCCGAAGACGGCGCCGAGCGCGATCGCCACCTGGAACGTCGCCACCATCAGTCCGCCGGCGCTTTCTGCCTGGTCGGGTGCTGCCCGCACCAGCCAGCTCTGCAGCCCGACCGGAACCGCGCCGAAAGCAAAGCCCCAGACCGCAACGGCGGCAGCGGCGATCGTCGGCGAAGCTCCGAAAACCAGCATCGAGGCGGCGGCCGGTGCGATCAGCAAGGGCGCCAGCCCAACGGCTGCCTTGAGGCTGCGCTCGGCCAGGATGCCGCCGGCGACATTGCCGAAGAAGCCGCCAATGCCATAGGCCAGCAGCACCAGCGAGATCGTCTCGATGTCGAGCACGGGGACCTTCTCGAGGAAGGGACGGACATAGGTGAAGCCGGCAAAGTGTCACGAAGCGACCAGCAGCGCCACTCTGATCGACGGACGCTTCAGCACGTCGAGCAAGGTGCGGAAGCTTGCCACACCCACGGGGGGCAATTTCGGAATGGTGGCCAGCTGCACCAGCAGCGCCAGGGCGGCGACCACGGTCGCAATCATGAAGGCCGTGCGCCAGCCCCAGATGTCACCGACATAGGCGCCGACCGGCGCCGCACAGACGGTCGCCAGCGAAACGCCGGTCAGGATGATCGACATGGCGCGCGGCATCAATCGCATCGGCACCAGCCGCAGCGCGGCCGTGGATCGCTGGGTCTGGATGAATTGCCAAGCCTTCCGGACGCAATGCCATTGCCGGGCCACCCGCATGCAATAGCTTGCCAGAACCAGGCAGCGAGAGGCCGGCGGCAAGCCGGTCCGAAGAGGAGAACCAATGCCAAATCATCCGAAGCTCATCGCACTCGCCGTCATGCTTGCGGTTCCCGGGCGCGCCTTTGCCCTCGAGGACAGCTACCTGCCGGCCGACAGGATCCCCTATATGGCGGAAGTACCCGACCAGCCGCATCGTCTTGGCCCATTGTGGGGCGAGCGG
Source organism: Mesorhizobium sp. M7A.F.Ca.US.005.03.2.1 (assembly GCF_003997795.1). Lineage (NCBI taxonomy): Bacteria > Pseudomonadati > Pseudomonadota > Alphaproteobacteria > Hyphomicrobiales > Phyllobacteriaceae > Mesorhizobium > Mesorhizobium sp. M7A.F.Ca.US.005.03.2.1. Next base: position 2,569 of record NZ_RZRP01000658.1, read on the forward strand.
GCCAAGGGTCCGGCAGGCACGTTGCTGAAGGTTCCCGGCAACTGGCGCGCACCGGTCCATGCGCACACCGCGGATTATCGTGCGGTGGTCATAAAGAGGATGTGGGCGCACTGGCAGATGGATGGCGGCGAGGCGACCAAGGTCGAACTGCCTCCTGGATCCTACTGGACCCAGAAAGCCAATGAGATGCATGACGACGCCTGCGTCTCCGACACGGAATGCGTGATCCTGCTGATCAACGACACGCCCTACGAAACCTACTTCCAGAAATAGGCTCGCATGCAGCCTATGAGGCGTGTCGCAAGCTGACGCCGCTGCCCTTGTCGAACAGCACCACCTTGTCGGGGTTCCAGGCAAAGCGCACCGCCTGCTCGATGGCGACATCGGTCCTGGCCGGCACGGTGGCACGCAGTGTCGTGTCGCCGACGCGCAGCGTCAGGATCTTTTCGACGCCGTGGTTCTCGACGTCGTGGACACGCGCCTCGACCGGCGCGCCGCTCTCGAGATGGACGTCCTCGGGACGAATGCCGAAGACGAGCGGGCGACCATCGGTCGCCCCGCCCGCCTTGGCACCCCCTGAAAAAGGCAATTCGAAATTCAGCGGCGCCATCACCGCGCGGCCGTTCACGAGCTTGCCGTCGATGAGGTTCATCGGCGGCGAGCCGACGAAGCTCGCCACATAGGTGTCGCGTGGATTGTTGTAGATCTCATGCGGTGTGCCGGTCTGGACGATTCGGCCATGGTTGAGCACGCCGACCTTGTCACCCATCGACATCGCCTCGATCTGATCGTGGGTGACGAACAGGAAGGTGGCGCCGAGCTGTATCTGCAGGTTCTTCAGTTCAGTCCGCAGCGCCTCGCGCAGCTTGGCGTCGAGCGCAGACAGCGGCTCGTCCATCAGGAACACACGCGGCTTGCGCACGATGGCGCGGCCGATCGAGACGCGCTGCATCTCGCCGCCGGACAGCCGATCCGTCTTGCGGTCGAGCAGATGCTCGATCCGCAGCGTACGGGCGGCACGGTCGACAC
>NZ_RZRP01000659.1:0-3596 GCF_003997795.1 Mesorhizobium sp. M7A.F.Ca.US.005.03.2.1
CTGTGTCGCGGCAGCGGTGAACGGCCGCGCATGCACCTGCATGTGCCGGCCCAGCTCGACTGCCCAGAGCGCATAGCAGGCAGCCGAGAGCACAGCGGTAAGATCGCCACTGCTGAACCCGGCTATCCCATCCGACAACAGCAGGGCTCCAACAAGGGTCAATCCGGCGGCGATTGTAAGACTCGCTGTCGGACGTTCGCCTACGAGAAACCAGGCGGCCAGCGGTGTCATTACCGTTGCCGTGCTTACCAGGAAGCTCGCATTGGTGACGGAGGCCCCGAGATAGCAAAGCTGCTGGAGCGTGATGGAGATGGCAAACAGCGCGCCCACCTTGGCCAAGCTGGAAAAATAGTCCGGCCCGAGCGGAAGCCGCTTCTCCATGAAGACAAAGGGCAGCACAAGCAGCCCGCCGATCAGGCATCGCAGACCCACAGCACTCAGCGCGTCGAGATGCACAAGCACCATCTTTTGCGAGACATTGCCGAAGCCCCACAAAGCGGCTGCAAACAGCAGCAGCAAATTGGCTCTTGTCCTGGACACGCGCCCCCCTCGAACCAAGCCTTTCGTTGACTTGGTCGCCTTAATTTAGCAAAGCCTAAACAGCCTGCCGTTACGGCAGCGCTTGAGCGCGAAGGCCGACTGTTGCGAAGCGTTAGTTTTGAGTTAGGATTTCGTCAGGCTGGGATAGCAAATGCAAAGTGAGGACAGCGGCGCTGCAAATAGAATCTCACTCTTCGGCGGTTTCCGGATTGAAAATGAAACGGCCGGCCCGCTTCGGCTGACCGGGAAACGAGGGCCGGCAATCATCGCCTATCTGGCCCGGTGTCCGGGCATGGCGGCGACGCGGGAGAGGCTGGCTGACCTCCTATGGGGCGACAGCGACGCTGAACATTCGCGCAACAGCCTTCGGCAGGCCCTCAGTGTCCTGCGCCAGGATCTGGCGCGAGAGGGGGTGGATCTCATCCATTCCAGCGGTGAGTTGATCGCCCTGAGGCCAGAGCTGGTTCAAGTCGACGCGGAGAAGTTCGAAACGGGTCTCTCGGCCCGTTCCGCCCAGGAGCTGGCGAAGGCCTTGGCGAACTACACCGGGCCCTTCCTCGACGGGCTTTATTTGGGAAGCAATGCGTTCGATGACTGGATCACATCGGAACGCGACAGGCTGCTCGGCCGCGCGCTTGAGTCCTTCGAAAAACTGGCCCGTCTCGTCGACCCCGATGCCGGGCTGATCCTGGCCGATCGTATTCTGACCATGGAACCGACACGGGAAGAATCCTATCGGCTCAAGATGGAATTGCTGCTCGCATGTGGCCAACGCGACAGGGCAATCAGGACATACGAAGCCTGCAGAAGCATGCTGAAGAAGGAGTTCGGCGTCGAAGCCGGCCCTGAAACGCGGGCGCTTTGGCAATCTCTGTTGCTTGCCGCCGACGACGCTTCAAATGTGCAGTCGACAAATGGTGTTCCGTCCAGCCAGCGCCTTGGGCGTCCGTCCATCAGCGTTGCCGACTTCGTTAATCTGACCGGAAAGCAAGGCGACGACTTTTTCGCCAAGGGCCTTGTCCAGGACATCACGACAGCCCTCTCCGGAGTGGCCGACTATGTCGTGCTCGCCGCGCTTCCGTCCGAGAAGAGCGGCCCAGGCGAAGAAGCCAAGACACCAGGGATACTCCGGGCGCGATATATGCTCAGCGGCAGCGTCCAGAGATCCGGCAATGGGTTGAGGGTGAATGTCCAGCTCGTCGATGCCGCCGGCGGCCACCATGTCTGGGCCCAGAAGTTCGACGGCCACTCCGAGAACGCGCTCGAATTCCAGGACAGGATCGCACAGTCTGTTGTTCTTGCCGTGATCCTCGAACTTCAACTGACCAACTGGAAGGTTCGAGACAAAAGCCCGCCAGGGATCCCTGAAGTGCGCAGGCTGGTGAACGAAGCCCTCATGAAATATTTTGAGATGACTCGGGACTCACTTTTGGTCGGGATAGAGCTCGCCGAGAAGGCCTTTTCGATAGGTCCCGACAACGCCCGTGCAAAGCGGACGCTCTCAATCGTAATATCCATGGGCGTGGCGTTTGGTGCGCTGCCTCGGGAGCGTGGGGTGATCGAGCGTGCGGTCGAGCTTGCGGAAGCCGCAGTGCGGGCGGTACCGGACGATGAAATTGCCCGATGTATTCTGTCGTTCGCTCTCGAAAGTTGCGGTCGCATCGACGAGGCGATCGCCGAATGCCGCCACGCGATCAGCCTCAACCCAAGCTACCCGACTGGCCACGGCGATATTTCGATGCTCTTTGCGTTGCGCGGACAGGTCGACGAAGCGGTGCGTGAGGCCAACGAAGCAATCCGGCTCGGAACGCACGATGTCATTGACTTCTGGCGCCACCACGGCCTGGTTGTGGCGCTCTTCGCTGGCGGAGACAACCAGCGGGCGCTCGAAGCCGCCCGCAAAGTGGTCAGGACAAAGCCTGGCTTCGTTCGCGGCGCCCTTTATTGGGCCGCGACCGCGTCGGCCACCGGAAACAACGAAGAAGCGTCCCGGGCCATCCACCATTGCCTGTCACAACTTCCGCATCTCAATCTGAGCAACGTCTGCCCTGGCTTTGTGCCGCGCTATGTAAAGGATCATCATCATTCCCGGTTCCTTGAGATGCTGTCGAGGGCTGGCCTTCCCAGTTCCTAGCCACATCGTTGGCGCAGACACCGTCATACGAAGCTGGAGGGTTCCGTCCTCCGCCCAGGCATCGAAAGCAGACGACGCGTTGGCAATTCCGGCCAGGTCGACCTATACGCTACCCTGCGATTGAGGTATTCGACGCCCCACGCCGTGGCGCCGGCCAGTCATCCGCCGATTTGCGGCTTGGGCCTATCATGGCGCGTGATAGAGCCCGTACGACGCGATCCAACCTGTCGAAGTTATGAAGCATGAAAGATTATCAAAGGTTTAGGATAGCCATAGCGCCCATGATGGACTGGCCGGATACCTGAACATAATCAACTGGTTACGGAACATTGTGTGCAAAAAACGCACAAGAAAGTTCTGCTTCTCTTCTTTTTTCGTTCCTACGAGGGAGCCGCCGGTAGCCCTTTCGGACGCTCTTCTGCCGACGATATTGACCGCCCCAATGCGAATGTTCGCCGGTGTATTCGTAAACCTCATTGTCCGCAGCGCCGTTCAGTCTGCTTGGGTTTCCTAGAAGCTTTTCGAATTTTCTGTCTTGCGGCTCCCGTCGAGATGCGGGCCCTCTGGAGGAGGTCGGGGTGTTTTGGATCCGCTGTGGTGCAACCTTGATCCAAGCATTTATGGGGGTTCGAGTCGGTAGAGGGCTACCGCCAATTCACCGCTGCTACCGAGTTCGTCTGTTGAATGTACTCGCAAGCAGGGACGACAGAATCACATCCTGTCCCCTGGCTGTGGCGGCCGGCTGATTTGAACTGTCATCAGAGGCCCGCAAAGTTCCCGTAAACCAGACATGCAAACGATAACACTTGAGGCCGCGGTTGCGCCAGGTTCGGCGAATCTTCCATGTGCCGCACGCCACCTTGGCTCCCGGCCTTCATTGTCGTACCCTCGCGTCGCAAAGTCAGCGTGTGCAGAGGAGGCG